>NZ_CP069362.1:1527650-1833180 GCF_029910535.1 Marinitoga aeolica | reverse complement strand
AGAAAAAGCATTATCTGCTCATAAAATTGTTAAACAGAGTGAAATGACAGAAGAAATGGAAATAATAACCCCTTTAGATGACGGAATTTTAGTAAAAACAGACGAAAATATAGGAAGAGCTCCAGATTTTAGAGAAGTTGTATTAGGATATTTAAAAAAATAATAATAATATTTAATTTATAAAATTCTTTGTTTATAAGCATTTAAATACATTTAAAGTGCAATTTCAAGTGAAATTGCACTTTTTTATTTTTCCCTCTTGTAAATAAGATATTTTTTGTGTTATAATATGATTATAAAAAAATAAAGTTTGTTAAATTTTACATTTCAGTAGTATTATTTTTACATACATCATTATATAAGGGAGGGATAGTATGAAGAAAGTTTTACTTGTTTTATTGTTAGTTGTTTCTATTTTGGCTTTTTCATCAAAAGTATTAGTTGTTGGTACAACTGATAAAATTAGGACATTAGATCCTGCAAAATGTTATGATTATTTTTCCAGTAATATTTTGCAGAATGTATTAACAGGATTAGTTGATTATGAAGTAAATACTTCTAATCTCATTCCATCGTTAGCAGAAAGTTGGGAAGTTTCTCCTGACAGTTTAGTTTACACATTCCATCTTAGAAAGGATGCTAAATTCGAGGATGGAACTGCTATTGATGCTTCTGTTATGAAATATTCTATTGACAGAGCTATGAAATTAAATGGTGATCCTGCATTTTTATTAACAGATATCGTTGATAGCACTAAAGTTGTTGATAAATATACATTCCAAATTAAATTGAAATATCCATTCTCTGCATTTTTATCTGTTTTAGGATATACTGTAGCATGGCCTGTAAACCCAAATTTATATCCTGAAAATGCATTTTATGAAGGAGCTCCTTCTTCATCAGGACCATACAAAATTGCTGAATGGATAAGAGATGTTAGAATTGTTTTAGAAAAGAATGATAAATATTTTGGGCCAGCACCAAAAGTTGATAAAGTTGTTATTACATTCTATGAAAGCGCTGCAACTTTGAGATTGGCTTTAGAAACAGGTCAAATTGATATTGCATTTAGACATTTAGATCCAAGGGATATTTCTGATCTTGAAAATAATCCAAATATTAATGTTATAAAAGGTAGCAGTCCTCAAATAAGATATTTAGTATTAAACACAAAACAAGCTCCATTCTCAAATCCTCTTGTAAGGAAAGCTATAATGTATGCTGTTGATAGACAGAGAATAGTTGATGATGTATTTGTTGGATTAGCTCAACCATTATATTCAATGGTTCCAATGGGAATGTGGAGTCATGAAGATATATTCCCAAAAAGAAATTTAAGAGCGGCAAAGAGATTACTACAACAAGCTGGATATTGGACAGATAAGCCATTAACAATAGACTTATGGTATTCACCTACACATTATGGTACAACTGAAGCAGATGTTGCTCAAGTATTAAAAGAATCATTAGAAGAAACAGGTATTATAAAGGTTAATATTAAATATGCAGAATGGTCAACATATGTAGATTATTTCTTAAATGGTACAATGGGATTATTCTTATTAGGTTGGTATCCAGATTATATTGATCCAGACGATTATTTATGGCCATTCTTAAGTGTAAATGGTGCAAAATCAATGGGGAGCTTCTATGAAAACCCAACAACAGAAGCTGTTATGAAAGCTGCAAGAGTTTGTGTTGATCAAAATACAAGATCAGATCTTTATGATCAAGTTCAAAATCATTTAGTTGTAGACGTTCCAAATATTCCATTATGGCAGGGTGTTGCAGTAGTTGCTACACAAAAGAACATAAAAGGTGTATTATTAGAACCTACACAAATATTTAGATATTATCTTATTGAAAAGAAATAATAATCTCCCCGCCAAATGGCGGGGTTTTTAAAAGAGGTGATGACTGGTGTCCTTAAAAGATTACATACTCACAAGAATTTTATTAGCAATCCCTATGATGTTTATACTATTGATTGTTATATTTTTTGTTCTTAGAATAATACCAGGAGATCCTGTTCTTGCAATTTTAGGGGGTAAAGCTCCACAGGAAGTTATAGATCAAAAACGTCATGAATTAGGATTGGATAAACCAATCATAGTTCAATTTTTTGATTATGTTGGAGATTTATTGAAAGGAGATCTTGGTAAATCCACTTTAACTTCAAGACCAGTATGGAATGAAATAAAAGATAGATTTCCAGCAACAGTAGAATTAACACTGTTTGCATTTTTAGTAGCAGTTCTGATTGGTATTTTCTGGGGCGCTGAGGCAGCGGCGCATAGAGATGGGATATTTGATGTTTCTGCAAGAGTATATTCTGTTTTTATATATGCTATTCCTGTATTTTGGTTTGGTTTAATGATGCAATATTATTTTGGAATGGTTTTAAGATGGCTACCTGTTGCAGGAAGATTATCACCTATCGTATCTCTCGATACCAAAACAGGATTTTTCTTACTCGATTCTATAATAACATGGAATTGGGAAGCATTTATTGATGTTCTAAAACATTTATTAATGCCTGGTATTACGCTTGGGTTGGTAATTTCAAGTATTTTTTTAAGAATGGTGAGAAATAACACTATATTGATGTTATCTCAAGATTTTTCTACTGCTGCAAGAGCACGTGGAATAAGCCAAAGAAGAGTGTTATATAAACATGCATTAAGAAATGCAATGGTTCCTATATTAACAGTAATGGGACTTCAATTAGCTATATTATTAGCAGGTGCGGTTTTGACAGAAACAACATTTTCATGGCCAGGATTAGGAAGTTATTTGGTTATGAAAATAAGGTATAGAGATTTTCCTGCTATACAGGGAACAATTGTATTTTTTGCGTTTTTTGTCATAGTTATTAGTATTGTTGTTGATATAATTAATGCACTTATAGATCCAAGAGTTAGATATTGAGGTGATATGATGGAAGAAAAATTTTTATCACATAAAATAGCTTCATTTTTCAAAGATTTATTTAAAACCGGGACTGGCTGGATCACTTTTATAGGTGCTATGATTTTGTTATTTTATATATTAATGGCTATTTTTGCACCACAATTAGCACCTTATAATCCAATTCAAAGAGTTGGTAGAGCTTTAAGTGCTCCAAATAATCATTTTATTTTTGGCACAGATAACCTTGGAAGAGATATTTTCAGCAGAATAATGTATGGAGCAAGAATTGCTCTATCTATTGCTTTTATTTCTGTTGGGTTTGCTTCTGTCTTTGGAATTCCATTGGGGTTATTATCTGGTTATATTGGAGGTCCATTAGATAGAATTCTTACTTTAATTATGGATGCAATATATTCATTCCCTGGTTTAATTCTGGCAATAGCTATTGCAGCGGTATTAGGACCTGGTATGATTAATATTGCTTTATCTATTGCTGTTGTTTATACTCCTACATATTTTAGAGTAATAAGAAATCAAGTTTCTGGTATTAAAAACGAATTATATGTCGAAGGAGCAAGAGCTATTGGAGCAAAAAATTGGGAAATATTATTTAAATATATTCTTCCAAACGTATTGCCTTCTGTTGTTGTTGTTTTATCTATGAACTTAGCTGATGCTATTATGACAGAGGCCGGTTTAAGCTTTTTAGGTTTAGGAATTGCTCCACCTACTCCTGATTGGGGTTATGATTTAAGTAATGGCCAAAGATTTGTTCTATCACGTGCATGGTGGGGAATATTATATCCTGGTATGGCTATAATTACTATAGTTTTAGGATTTTCCTTATTCAGTGAAGGACTTAATGAACTATTGAATCCTACTATTCGTGAAAGAAGGTGACGCTTGATGATATTACAAATAAAAGACTTAAATATAAATTATGAAGTAAAAAATGGTTATGTTAGTGCTGTTCAAAATGTAAATATCGATCTTTCAGAAAATGAAACACTTGGACTCGTCGGAGAATCAGGGTGTGGAAAATCCACATTAGGAAAATCATTATTGAAAATACTTCCAAAAAATGCAAAAATACTTGGTGAAATAAATTTTAAGGGTAAAAATATAGCTGATTATAATGAAAAAGAAATGAGAAAAATTAGAGGGAAACATATTTCTATGATTTTTCAGGATCCAATGACATCATTAAATCCCATTATGAAGGTAAAAGATTTATTTTTAGAAACAATAAAAGCTCATTATCCAGAAATTCCAGAAGATGAAGCTCTTGAAATGTCAGGAAAAATATTATCGGATGTTGGTATAGACCCTATTCGTATGAATGAATATTCTTTTCAATTTTCTGGTGGAATGCGTCAAAGGGTTATGATAGCTTTATCATTAGTATTAAAACCAGAAATAGTTATTGCAGATGAACCTACAACGTCATTAGATGTTATTGTTCAAGCTCAAATTATGGAAGTATTGAAAAAATTAAAGGATGAACATAAAATGTCTATGATCCTAATAACCCATGATTTAGGGGTTGTTGCAGAATTAGCGGATAGAATTGGAGTTATGTATGCTGGTCATCTTGTTGAACTTTCTACAGCAGAAAAAATATATTATGAACCAAAACATCCATACACTCAAGCATTATTAAAATCAATACCAAATACTAATATTGATGACAGAGAATTAAGATATATTCCAGGAGATTTACCAAATTTAGTTAAACCACCAAAGGGCTGTAGATTTGCATCTCGTTGTCCATATGCAAAAGATATTTGTCATAAAGAAGTTCCACCTGAATTTGAAGTAGATGGAACAAGAGTAAAATGCTGGTTGTATAAAGATGAGAAGGTGAGAGTATGAGTGATGCATTAATCGAAGTAAAAAATCTAAAAAAATATTTTCCTTTAAAAAGATCCATTTCAGAATTTTTAACTGGAAAAGAACAAAAATATGTTAAAGCGGTTGATGATATTTCTTTTACTATAAAAAAAGGTGAAACTCTGGGATTAGTAGGAGAATCTGGTTCTGGAAAAACTACTACCGGAAGAATGGTTCTAAGATTATTAGAACCCACATCAGGTACAATAAAAATTAACGATATTGATATAACTTCATTGTCTAATGAGGAATTAAGGAAGTTCAGAAAGAAAATACAAATTATTTTCCAGGATCCAATGGCGGCATTAAATCCTTATATGAAAATAGGCGAAGCTATTCGTCATGCACTGCAAATTCATAAAATTGGGAAAAATTATTCTGAACAAAAAAAGCTTGTTTATGAAATTATGGAAAGAGTTAATTTAAAACCTGCAGAAGAATATTATAATCGATATCCAAGAGATTTATCTGGTGGTCAAAGACAACGTGTTGTTATAGCAAGAGCTTTAGTATTAAAACCTGAATTTGTTGTAGCTGATGAAGCAATTGCTATGCTTGATGTATCTGTTAGATCGCAACTTTTAAAACTTATGATTGATTTAAAAGAAGAATTTAATCTTACATATTTATTTATTACGCATGATTTAGCAACGACCAAATATATATGTGATAGAATTGCAGTTATGTATCTTGGAAAAATAGTAGAAATTGGAACTTTTGAAGATATATATAGGAATCCCGCACATCCATATACTAAAGCATTAATTTCTGCTGTCCCTGAACCAGATCCAAAATTACAAAAAAAGAAAATTATTCCTAAAGGCGAGGTTCCAAATGCAGTAAATCCACCAAAAGGATGTAGATTCCATCCAAGATGTCCATATGCAATGGATATATGTAAAGTTGAAGAACCACAAACAATAAAATTAGATGATCAACATGAAGTTAGTTGTCATTTATTCAATAAATAAAAATACTGTCTATACTCAAACGGCTCTGCAAATGCAGAGCCGTTTGTTATTTTAAAATATCTTTTCTTTTTAAAATTTTTGCCATCATTGTATATATATAAATAAATAAAGCTATTAGTAAATATAATGAAAAAATCTTATATAATAAAATTCTGGTTTCAAGCGAAGAAAATTTAAAAATAGAATTAGAAAAAACAAATAATAAAGAAAGAAGTAATATAGCTATTACATTCTTATATAGAGAAATAATAAAATAGTTTATTAAAATTAATGATATTAGATATAATGATAAAATTTTGTCAACTCCAAATATGGTAAAAATAAAGAATAAACCTACCGTAATTAGCAAAATTCCTACATGATTATTATTAATTCTTTTATATTCAAAAGCTGTGATAAAAACAGGTCCTAATAATGTGATAAAGTGAAATTTGAAATATAATCCTATTATTGTCCATGCTAATAATAAAATAGGATAATACCTATAAAACATATCTTTGTATTTTCGCTTTAAAATAAATGATACAATACCAAATAATATAAATAACAAATTACCTAGTAAAAACATAATAACCCCCTTCTTATTCTAAAATCTTTTTGATTTAATTATCTGGCGCCAGAATTTAAATATTGATTCAGTTATTAGAACTTTTCCAAAATTTCGTTTAATAAAATTCTTTCTCGAAAATCAAAACTATAATATCCAAAAATTAGATTATCTAATTCTATATTATATTTCTTACTTATTCTTATTAATACTTCATTTTGCCCATAGTGCAGATATTCTTTTCCTACTACCCCATTATATCTTGCACTGTTTCTTAAAAAAATATCAAATTTATACTTCCTATATATTTTAAGGTTAAAATATGTATATATAAAATCTTTTACATTCTTTAAATCTTTTAAAATATTTAAAAGGATTTTTTTTCTTCCTAATATAAATGGACTATCACAATTAATTATATTTTCTGAAATCATTATATTAAAAAAAAGCATTTTGTCATGACTACCAGAAAAATATTTTATAATATTCGCTTTATTTCCAATAAGAATTAGGGATAATAATGATTTTTTTAAAAACCTAGGTTTATTTACATATGAAATTACAGTTGCTATGAAATTGGAAATAATCATATTTTTCTTCATTTTTTTTGATTTTTTTATATTAATATTAAAAATATCTTTTATTTGTATTTTATATAACTCATTTTTAATTGCATAAGGTTTTTTTGAAAGATATTTAACATTATTATTATTTATAAGTTCTTTAACCTTTTTAGAATTTATAAATTTTGACTTTATTTTTTCTCCTGTTTTTTTAGAAATAAAATCTTTTAAACCTTTATCAAGAATATATTTTTTTGCTTTTAAGTTAGGTAAATACTTTCTTATTTTTTTGTTTTCTAATTTATGATTTTTATTATATTCAAATAATATCTGTGCAGTAAAAAATATACTAATATCATTATTTAAAAGTTGATTTTCAAAAGTTAGACTTAACCATTTTGTTATTCTAAAAAAATCATCAAAATAATATCCAGTATAATATTGAAGTAGTTTATATGCATAATATACTTTTATTTTATCCTTTTCTTTAAAAACTTTAATAGTATCTTCCAGAGTTTTACATATCAAATGTGGATGTTTTAATTCAAGAGAATATTCGTACATTTTAGATAAAATATTGTCTAACTCATTATAATATTTTTTTCCCTTATTTTTTTCAAGCAATATTTTTAAATATAATAATTCTAAAAAATCATTTGAATAAGCTTTTTTATTGTATTTCCTTATTAAAGTTTTTTCATAACTTTCAATACTAATAAATACTATAGTAGGTATAATTATTTCCCTGATGTATGCTGGTAAATGCGATAAATTTCTTTTTAATATATTGATTTCTTTTTTTGCGGTATTATAATATTTAAAATCTATTAATCTTTTTATCCTAAAAAATCTAATTATTTCTCTCAATGAAATCATAGAAATCATATCTTTCTCTTTATTTTGATAATAAATAAAATCACCCGACTCAAAATTCCAAATTCTAATTAAATTTTGAAAAAATGATTTTTTTTCTTTGTCTTCAATATTTTCTTTTAAAATATTTATTATTGGTTTCGAATAATCACAATAAAAAAGCAATTCCCTAAACTCTTTAACATTTATATTTTTCATTATCCTACCCCCAGACATAGAAACGTAATCGAATTTTAATATTTTTTTATAATTATTATATTATTGAAAATTTTATCATTGATTAATTAATTGAAAGTATAGAAGTTGCTATATAGATTAATTTTCAAAAAATCATTAAATTCAAAATATGTTAAAAACTAATAAAAAATACATTTGACAAATAAAGTACTACTAAATTATTATTATATCTATTTTTTGATAAGCTAATAATTTGAAAACCATGTGATAAATATTATAATTATTATATATAATTATATCATATATGTAAAATATTATAATTATCGTTCTAAAAAATTAACATTTTTTAAAGGGAGGGATTTTATGAAATTTAGGCATTTTTTATTCATTATGATTGTATTGTTAATCACAAGTTCTATGTTAGCAAATCTTAATAATCTTCCACAACCGGAAGTAGTTGATCCAGGATGTTCAGTAACAATGATTTTAGGACCTATGTATTTAGGAGACTTTATATGGTCTGTTGAAGCTTCAGCAGAACATTATACCGAGTATGGATCTCCATTACCTGTAACTTTAAATATGTCGATGTATTGTAAAAATTCTTTTAATGTTACTCTTTGTAATTCAAGTAAAAGTTTTGATGGCTATGGTAATGTTTCTGGTACTATTGACTGTCATCCAGCTGGAAGTGAGGCATATTGCTATAAAAATATTAGTTGCTGTGATTAAGGGGGCGGAATAATGAAAAAAATGATTTTTTTAATTTTGTTATTTATACCTATATTTATCTATGCTTCTTTTTCTGTTTCTTTAGAAAATGTTGTTCCTGGTATGATGCAAACATTATTTGTTCCTATAGAATTACATAATAATTCTTCAGAGTTATTAGTTTATCCATCACTTGAAAATATAAGATTTGGAAGGATTTATATAGCTAATTCATATTATAATGTTATAATTGGAATTTCAAATGGAAAAGAAATAGCAATAGTTGATAGTAATAGGAATAAAAACTTTACGGATGATTATTCATCAAATAAAATAATAAGATATGATGAAAATACACCTGTAATTCTTTCAAAACTATATATTATTTCAAATGGCAACTCTGAACCTTATTATATTATAATAAAAAAATGTCAAGATAAATGGGGGTTTTTTGGAATCACCAGGAAAGAAGGTTTAGTGGATTTAAATGGAGAAAAATATAAACTTTTTATATCTGAAACAAATTCTGATGGTATATTTGATCTCAATAATTTTATTGCCGGTATTGATTTAAATAATGATGGAATTTTCGAAAGTTATGAAATATTTAATAAATATTTCCAAATTGACAGAGAAAGTTATATTGTTACAAGTATATCTAGTAACGGAGATGAATTAACTTTTGAAAAAACAAATGAAAATATAATTAATCCTGTTGTTAACAGTGATATTCCCGAAGATATTTTATATTCCAATAAAGAATTAAAAATAGAAAAAGGCAAGTGGAAAATCCTTGTTTCTGGAATTTTTAATGATGAAATAAAAACTGTTCTTGCTTATTTGAATCATATTAATATAAAAAATGTAGAAATTCAATATATGTATCTTTATAATAAAAATTGTTGCAATGGTAGTTATACTGATGTTTTAAATAATATCAAGAATACTTACCCAAACATAAAAATTATTCCAATTAATATGGAAAATGAATTTGACGAAATCCAACAAAAAATGAAAGTATTATTACCAAAAACTTTTATGATTATATCTCCTAAAAATAAATTAATCTATTCCACAAAAGTTATTTTAGATCAAGAAAATCTAATATGGAATATTATAAATCCATCTTTTGCTGAACAGTTTAATAACTTAAAAAACTTTATTGAAAATATTATAATGTAATAATATCATTCTTAAATAATTTAAAAGCCACAGCAAATGCTGTGGCTTAGTTTATCTTTTTCCTCAATATATCCATTTCTTCTAAATCAAGATCCACTTTAACAATTACGTTTGGATTTGCTGTTTCTATTTTGCCTTCTTCTTGCCCTTTTCTCATTTTAATCATTTCTGGCATAACCACTTTAATAGGATCTCCTTTTGGTTTTATAATCTCAATTTCATCGCCTACATTTACTTTACTTCTAATTTCAAGAACACTTTTATTATCTTTAGACTTTCCAATAACTTTTGCTACTATGTCATGAGTTTTATTATATGATGATGAATCATAATTTTGACCTTCTGAACCAGGATTTCCAAAAAAGAATCCTTTTGTGTATTTTCTATTGCTTACAGAATTTAACATATCCATCCATTTAGGATCATATTTAAAGTTTCCTTCATAATATCTATCTATAGCTTCTCTGTATACTTTAGTTACCATTGCACCATAATATATACCCTTCATTCTACCTTCTATTTTTAGACTATCAATACCTGTGTCTAAAATCTGATCTATAAATTCTATTGTACACAAATCGCGTGAATTCATTATAAACGTGCCACGTTCATCTTCATAAATCGGGTAATATTCCCCAGGCCTATTTTCTTCAACCAGATGATATTTCCATCTACATGGTTGAGCACATGCGCCTCTATTTGCATCTCTACCTGTTAAATAATTACTTAATAAACATCTTCCAGATATAGACATACACATTGCGCCATGTATGAACACTTCAAGTTCAACATCTGGAACTTTTTCTCTAATTTCTCTAATTTCTTTCAATGAAAGCTCTCTCGCTAAAATAATTCTTTTAGCTCCCATTTCTTTCCATACTTTAACACTCATCCAATTTGTATTACTTGCCTGGGTACTCACATTTATCTCTAAATTAGTATTATCTCTAACAACTTTGAATATACCTAAATCTGCTACAATTACAGCATCAACGCCAGCAGATTCAAGAAATTTTGCATAATCTGCAACCTTTTCTATTTCGTTGTTATGAGCAATTATATTTAATGTAACATATATTTTTTTTCCTAAAGAATGTGCATATTTTACTGCTTCTATAATCTCTTCATTTGAAAAATTCCCTGCTAATGCTCTTAAATTGAAAAATTTTCCGCCAAGGTAAGCTGCGTCAGCACCATAGCGGAAAACCATTTTTAATTTTTCCATATTACCAGCAGGGGAAAGCAACTCAACTTTTTTCATCGTCTTTCCTCCTATGAATGAAATTGATTAATTAATTTCTACAATTTCAATTTCAAAAGTTAAGTCTTTTCCAGCTAATGGATGATTAGTATCCATTTTTACTGTTTCATCTGTAACTTCTAAAATTTTAGCTAAAAATACATTTCCTGACTGATCGCCTAATTGTACTGTTTGACCTAAAGCTTCGTTGATGTTTGGTGGAAAGCTTTGTCTTGGCAATTCAAAAACTTTGTCTTCTGAGTAATCACCATATGCTTCTGCAGCTGGAATTGTGAACGTCTTTTTTTCTCCAACTTCCATATCCATAACTGCTTTATCAAAACCTGGAATTACCTGCCCTGCGCCTGCAGTAAATTCTAATGGTTCTCTTCCTTCTGATGAGTCAAATACAGTTCCATCATTTAATGTTCCTTTGTAATGTAATTTCACTACACTTCCTTTTTGTACTTTCATATTAGTCCGCCTTTCTCTTTTTTTCTTTTGCTTTTGATATTATAGGCTTTCTGCCTCTCTTTTTCTTTTTAAATGCCTGTAAAATTATTTCTGCTTCTTCAAATGGTACAGTCATAAATGAGAATTTATCAAGTATTCTAACGTCTTTTAAATATATATTTTGGATATTTGTATATTCTTTTATCATATTCTTTAATTTTTCTATTGTTAAATCATCATCTCTTCCTAACGCAACAAATAATCTTGTTTTTCCTTTTTTATCAACAGAAGAAACCTCTTTAATTTCCCTGTAATTTCTTTCATCAAGTTCATCTTGAAATGCGTATTTTAATACTGCTGCCATTACTTCCTGAGGGTCATGATCCTCAAGCATTTCTTTTGCTAAAGACATATAATTTTCATATGTTCCATGTTCTAAAATACTATTTATTTCATTTTTTATCCTTAATTTCTTGGTTTCTATAACATCTTTAACCTTTGGTATAGGCATTTTTTTAATATTGCTTTTTGAAATTCGTTTAATAAACAATAATTTTCTATATTCTTCAGGTGTTACAAAAGTTATAGCTGTTCCTTCTTTTCCAGCCCTGCCAGTTCTTCCAATTCTATGAACATAGGATTCTGGATTTTGAGGTAAAGAATAATTGATAACATGAGTCAAATCATTAATATCTATACCTCTTGCTGCAACATCTGTAGCTACCAATATATTTGCTCTTTTTGATTTGAATTTTTTTAATATTCTTTCTCTTTGATATTGAGATAAATCTCCATGTAATGCTTCTGCATTATATCCTCTATCAATTAACCTATTAGATACTGTATCTACATCTACTTTAGTTCTACAGAATACAAGGCCATAGAATTCCGGTTCAATGTCTATAATTCTACATAATGCCTCAAATTTATCCTGTTCTGAAACTTCAAAATATATTTGCTCTGTTAATTCTGTTGTTAATTGCTCTGGTTTTACAGAAATAATTTTATAATTTTTCATATGTTTTTTAGCTAAAGATATAATTCTTGAAGGCATTGTTGCTGAAAATAATAAGATTTGCCTATCAGCTGGAGCATTTGATAATATTTCTTCAACATCATCTATAAAACCCATGTCCAACATTTCATCAGCTTCATCAAGAATAAAATACTTTACATAACTTAAATTTAGTGTTCTTCTTCTTATATGATCTAAAACCCTACCTGGTGTTCCTACAACAATATCTACACCTTTTTTTAATCTGCTAATTTGGTTTTCTATGGATTGCCCACCATATATAGGTAAAACATTTAATTTATTGCTACCTTTTAAAGAATTTATTTCTTCAGCAACCTGTACTGCTAATTCTCTTGTTGGCGTTAAGATTATAGCTTTTACTTTCTTTGAAGGTTTTAATTTTTCAATTAAAGGCAGTCCAAATGCAGCAGTTTTACCTGTTCCTGTTTGTGCTTGTCCAATAATATCAACATCTTGAGCCAATAATAATGGTATAACTTTTTCCTGTATCGGTGTCGGCTCTTCAAAACCTTTCTTTTTCAATGCTTTTAATGTCCCTTCTGATAAACCTAACTCTCTAAACTTTTCTAATTTTACCATTTTCTACCTCTTTCCATAATAATTTTTTCAGATACTCCAATGCCAGAAGATATCCATCGAGTCCTAACCCTGTAATTTGTCCATCACACACAGGGGCTATCACACTTTTATTTCTAAATTCTTCTCGTTTATATATATTAGAAATATGCAATTCTATTTTTGGTAATTTTAAAATTTCCAATGCATCTCTTATTGCATAACTATAATGTGTATAAGCACCTGCATTAATTATTAGTCCTTTATAATTTTCTTTTTGAAGTCTGTTTATTATTTCTCCTTCAATATTTGATTGAAAAACTTCAACAGGAATACCATTTTTTTCAGACCAGTTATTTATTTTTTTAACTAAATCTTCATAAGTAAAGTTCCCATATACTTCTTTAGGACGTTTCCCTAACATATTAAGGTTAGGACCATTAACTATTAATATCATATCATACTTCCTCCATAAATTTTTTTATTATTTTTATTCTTAACTCAACCTTTCCAATATTGTTACTGCAAAAATAGACCTATACTTTTTAATTCAACATTTCCTATGTTTTTAATTATTGGAATATCAATTTTATTTTTATTGATTATTTTTTTATCTTGAAAAATATATTCTAATAAATTATTTATATTGATTTTTTTGTTTAAAACATCATCTGGCATAATTTGTTCTAAAAATTCGAAAATAATATTTTTATCCTTTAACTTAATCTCTTTACTAAAAAATTCTATTTCTTTCTTTATCCCCCAACCTACAGAAAGACCATGTGAAATACCTGTATAGCTTTCAAAAGCATGCCCTAATGTGTGTCCCAAATTCAACAATTTCCTTATATCGTTATCAAAAGGATCTTTGGTAACAATATCGAGTTTTACTTTTACAGCATATTTTATAATATCTGTAATTAAATTTAAATTTCTTTTTTTTATTTTTTCTATGTTGTTCAAAAATAACGAAACATTCCCATTGATAATTGCAATTTTAAAAGCTTCGATTATACCTTCTAAATAATTTTCTTCTTTTTGCGAAATCACTGTTAAAGGGTCTATAATTACATTATTCGGAACTTTAAATGTTCCTATAACATTTTTTATTCCTTCAAAATTTATTGCATTTTTCCCACCTATTGAAGCATCAACTTGAGATAATAATGTGGTAGGATAAAATTGAAATTTAATTCCTCTTTTAAACGTAGCTCCAATATATCCAATTAAATCTGTTACTGTACCTCCACCAACTGCATAAATTGTATCATTTCTACCTACATTGTTTTTTATTAAATATTTATATATTTTTTTTACATTATCTATCTTTTTTATTTTTTCACCATTTTCTAAAATATATACATTATTGAATTTATCATTATATATCCTATATACATCTTTATTAACAAATACATTATTTTTGTCTTTTAAATCATTTAATCCCTTAATCTTTAAAACTACATTTTGAAAGTCATTATCTATTTTTTCTTGAGCGGATTCTAATATAGAATATAATAATTTCGCTGCAGATTCATATGGATTTAAATTTGATAAGTTTATCTTTTCAAATTCCTCATATAATTCTTTTCTTTTATCCCATATTTCATATAATTTTTCTTTTCCCTCTTTCAATAGCGGTCTATTCTTTACCTCTACTCTTTTTATTAATTCCTCCATTGGAACATATAAGAATAACGTTTTATGCTTCTTTAAAATTTTTCTATTTTTCTCTTTTAATATTATTCCTCCACCTGTTGAAATAATCGCATCTTCATTCTCTGTTTTTTCAAGTATTCTACTCTCCATTTCTCTAAAATATTCTTCCCCTTTTTGGGAAAATATTTCTTTTATTTTCATATTTTCATTTTTTTCTATCTTTTCATCGATATCAATATATTTTTTATTTAAAATATCACTTAAAATTTTACCTATTGTTGTCTTTCCAGAACCCATCATTCCAATCAAATAAATTGGCACTATTGTACCTCCTTACTAATTCATCTATATTATCATTTCCAAATCTTTCTATTATACTCCCCATTAAAATTAAAGCTAAAGCATTTTCAAAAATTATTATACTTGATGGAATTACAGTGACATCAGATCTTATATATGGGGATTTCACTTCCTTTTTTTCTTTTAAATCCACAGAATTAAGGGGATTTCCCAATGTTGGAATTGGTTTTAAAAATACGGTTATTTCTATGTTTTCACCATTTGTAAATCCTGCTTCTATTCCGCCAGCATTGTTGGTTTTTCTTTTAATTTTATTTTCCTCTATATAAAATTCATCATGGTATTCACTACCAGTTAAAGAAAAATCTTCATTACCTATAATAATACCCTTTACAGATGGTATTGACATAAATACTTTTCCTATTTTTGAATCCAATCTTTCAAAAACAGTTGAATATCCACCTATACCAGCTTTTGCGTTTTTTGCAACTACTTTTACTGTACCACCTAATGTATCGCCTCTATTTTTCATCTCATCAATATATTTTTTTACTTCTTCGGTTATTTCTCCATCCTTAATATTCATTTTTCCTATATTTTTAACGTATCCATTTATTTCAATATTAAATTCTTTTAAAAATTGCTTTCCTATAGACCCCAATGCCGTTAATACCGCAGTCCATCTTGCACTATTTCTCTCAGTATAGATGTTCAAATCTGGAATTTTGTACTTCATATATGCATTGTAATCACCATGTCCTGGTCTTGGAACACTTCTAACTTCTTTTTCTGTATTACTTCCTTTATTTTGAATGATCAAAGTTAACGGTGCTCCAGTTGTATAACCTTTCCAGATACCTGAAACGATTTCAACTTTATCATTTTCTATTTTCATTCTTTTACCACGCCCATAACCTTTCTGACGCCTCTTTAAATCTTCATTAATACTATCAATATCTATTTTTAGCCCTGCTGGAATATTAGTTATTGTACCTATCATCATAGGTCCATGAGAATCTCCTGATATAATAAAGTTCATAAAACCACTCCTAAACTTTCGCTTCGCGAAATTTTATATATTATAAACTAAAATAATTGCTTTATTTATAGCCTATATTAATTATTATATTTTTTCTATAATATAATCTTCAATATTTCTCTTTTCTGAATTTATATTTATTCCTATTCGTAATCACCCCATGGAATATTTGGAGAAAAAATAAGAAAATGATATCATTAAACTAAAGGAATGAAAGGGGTGTTTGGTATGAAAAATAGAAATAAGTATTCTCCTGATTTCAAACTTCAAGTTGTTAAAGAATATCTTAATTCTGATAAGTCTTTATCCGATATTGCTAGTAAGAATGGTATTCCTTCCCCTCATACTTTACATAAATGGGTTAAAAAATATGAAGATTCTGGTTATGATGACAATATCTTCAATTCTAAGAAAGGAAGGCCTAAGTCCATTATTTCTGATATTTCTAAGGTTCCTCCTTTTATTTATGAGTCTGCTGGTATTGTTAAACCTGATAATAATTCCAATGATACTAATTCTTTAAAGAAAAAAATTGAATATTATGAACGTCTTCTTATTGAAAAAGAGTTGCTTATTAAAATGCAAGAAGATGAGATTAACTTTTTGAAAAAAAAACACAACTGGAAAAAGTGACTTTTATTGGTAATCTTTTGATTGTTTTTAAATATAGAGATTTTGGTGTTTCTACTTCTTTTTTACTCAATCGTTATAACATTAGTTCCAGTTCTTTTTATTATAATACCAGGTTGTTTTTTGTTGTTAAAAGAACCAGAAAGTCTTATTTTAAAGGTCATTCCTATACTGCTGACGGTAAAAAAGTTTCTGATGATTATATTAAACAATTGCTTGTTGATTTGTTATCTATTGATGACCCTTTGAATCCTGAGTTCTTTTACAAAACTCTTGGTTCTAAGAAGTTAGCTGCTATTTTTAGACACAAGTATAATATTATTATTAATCACAAAAAGATTCATAGATTAAGAAAAGAATTAAATCTTATTAGAAATTATCGTCATCATCCAAAACATCCTAAAAGAAGACCTAAAAATCACGATATTACCAGACCTAATCAATACTGGGAATCAGATATTAAATTTATCCCCACTAAATATGATGGTTATATCGCAATACTTACTATAATCGATAGTTTTGATAGGGCTGTTGTTGGTGTTTATATTGGTAATTCTATTAAAGCTAAAGATTTTATTTCAACTTTAAGAAAAGCTATTAATTTTAGAGGTGCTACTCCTGATAATCTCATTATTAGGACAGATAATGGACCACAATTTAAAGCTAAAATTACTGCTGCTTTTATGGATGAATTAAATATTATTCATGAATTTGGTTACAAAAATAATCCTAATTCTCAAGCTTATATTGAATCTTTTCATTCTAGTGTTCAACGTGAATTTGTTGAATCTATTGAATTTGAACATATTGATGATGTTTATAATTACTATATTTCATACATTTATTTTTACAATAATTTAAGGCCTCACGGTTCTTTAAATTATTTTACTCCTGATTTTGTTTTTAATCTTTTTTCTAATCAAGATATTGATTCTAACTTAGACGAAATTAAATCTATTAAATTTAATGATTTTATTGTTTGTGTGAAAAAATGAGTTTTCCTTATTTATTCTCCAATATCCAGGGGGCAAGCCGCTATTATGTATATTTCATTATTTTTAATTTTGTATTTTTCATGATATTTCTTTTCTTTTATTTGATTTATTGCTTCTTTAGCGCTTTTATCTAGTTTTATTTCAAATAAGTATATTTTGTCATTATGCTCTAATAATAAATCTATTCTTCCAAGATTTGTTAATTCTTCTGCTGTTACGTTTAATCCTGCTGAGGCTAATATTGTATATATTAATGAGTGATAATAACTTTCTCTTTTTTGATGTAAGTTATACGGTATTGCACTTATTATCCTTTTTATTTCTTCTATTAATTCCTCTATCTTATTTTCTTCTACTAATTCATATATTTCATATATTTTTTCATATGATTCTTCGTTTAGGCTATAATTTGCTTCTAATATTAGTTTTGAAAAACTATTTTTTACTTCAAGATTTGGATAGTCTAAGATATACTTTTCTGTTATTCCATATTTTTTTATTCCTTTAAAGGTTAAGTATCCTGCTTGTGCAAAGAATATATTTGCATTTGCTTCTTCTATTTCTCTTGTTGTAAAGTCTAATGAATCTACTGTGTATTTTACTAAATCTTCGTATTCTATTTTTCTTCCTTTTACGTATTCGTATATGAATGATGGTGATCCACTTTCAAACCAATAATTTTGAAATTTCCTTTCATCAAAGAATCTTAATACTGAAAATGGATTATATACAAAATGTTCTCCATCAAATGAGAATCCATTATAATATGTTTTTATTTCTTTTAATAATTCTTCTTTACTTATCCCCATTTCTTTTGCTGTTTCTTCTATATGGTCATTGAAATAATATTCTAATTCTTTTTGGGTAAAACCCAAAAAATTTGAATAATTTTTATCAAAAGAAATCTTCATTAAATTATTTAAACCCGAATACACACTTTTTAGTGTGTATTCTGTTATTCCTGTTATGAATATAAACTTTAAATATTCATCATTAGATTTTACAGTTACATAAAAATCTCTTAGTATTTCTCTATATTTTTCTGCTTTTTCTTTGTTATTTATATTATCTAATATCGGTTTTTCATATTCATCTACTAATATTACTACTTTACCTTTTTTGGATAATTTATATATTAATTCATCAAATGCATATTTATAATGATTACTCTCTATTTCTATTTCATTTTTCATTGCTTCTTTTTTTATTATCTTCAATAATCCTTCTTTTAATTCTTCTTCTGTGTTACTTGCTGTATCTAATAAGCTTATCCTTATTATTGGATATTCTTTGAATTCCCATTTGTTATATAGATATGTATCTTTAAATAATTCTTTTTCACCTTTGAATATGTAATATAATGTCGATATCGTTAAGCTCTTTCCAAATCTTCTTGGACGAGATAGAAATATTGGTACTTCTGAACTTATTAAGTCATATATATATTTTGTTTTATCTACATATATATAATTTCCTTCTATTATTTTTTTATAATCCTGTATTCCTATTGGTAATTTTTTCATCGTTTCCACCTCCAATTCAATTATACCATATAAAAATAAAATGAGGCTTTCGCCTCATTTTTATCTTATAATTTAATTTTCAAAAATTTTTCTTCATTAAATAAATTCCAAATTTTTAAATTCTCAACTGCTTGATAATACCACATCATTTTTCCATTAATTGTCTTTATTCCAAGACTTTCTGCTTTTTTCTGCAATGGTGTATGAAAATAAACCACATCATATACTAAACTTAATTTTTCATTTAGTTTAACTGGTAATCTTTCATTGAACATTCCTAACGAAGTTGTATTTATAAATATATCCACATCATTAATTATTGTGTTTATTTTTTCATATTTTTCAATCTCAATTTTAATTTTTTTATTAAACAATTTTTTTAATTCAATTGCTCTTTCATATGTTCTATTTATAAGTTTTACTCTATCTATTCCTATTTTATACAATCCATATAATATAGCCTTTGCTGCTCCACCTGCACCCAATACCAATATATCTCCGTTTAAGTCTTCATTTATTATAGAATTATAAAAACCTATCCAATCAGTATTATAACCAATACCTTTATGTATTGTATTTATTGCGGATAAAAAAATAGCACTATCAGTAGCTGCATTCAGATATTTGAAAATTCTCTCTTTATAAGGAACGGTTATATTCAAACCATAATAATTATTCAAAACATCTTTTATTTTAAAATCAAAATCACTTGGATTTATATTAATCCCTTCATAAACAGCATCAATATTTATTTCTTGAAAATATTTGTTAAACACTTTCTCTGACATGCTTAATTTTTTCGGATACTGCACTATTCCAAATCGTAGTATATTCATCACACCTTTACATATTATTTTAGTTCACTTACTACATTTAATAAATCACCATATGAGTTTATATATGCCACTTTTTTTCTTAATTCTCGAGCATTTTTTAATCCTTTTGTATAACCAATAAAAATTTTCTTAAATCTTCGTATTGCTTTTTCTTCACCATAATCATCTATCATCATTTTAGCATGTTTTATCATAGTCTCTTTTAATTCTTCAATGTCTGGTTTTCTATTAGAAAAAATCCAGGGATTTCCAATACTTCCCCTTGCAACTACTACAAAATCCACACCATATTCCTCAATTAATACTTTAGCATCATTATAAGAGTATATATCGCCACTTGCACCAAGCGGTATATTACATATTTCGCTTAAATCTTTAAACCTTTCCCAATTAGATTGACCTGAATATAATTGCTTTTGAGTTCTTGCATGAACAATTACATAATCAGCATTATTTTCCTGAACAGTATTTATAATTTTTTCTCCTATATCCTCATCAAATCCCAATCTCACTTTGACTCCAACAGGAATATCAACTGTATTTTTTAATGCTTTTATTATTTCTCCAAGTTTATTTAAATCTTTTAAAAGAGCTGAACCTGCACCTTTTTTCACTACTTTTTTAACAGGACAACCTGCATTAATATCTATCCAATCACCATAATTTTGAACCATTAAACCTGCTTTTACGAAACTTTCAATATTCGCTCCAAATAATTGTATTCCTATATTCTTTTCATTTTCTTTAGGAAGCATCTGAAAACTCTCTTTTTTATCTCTTATCAAAGCTTCCACACTAATCATCTCTGTAAATGTAAATTCTGCACCATATTCTCTACATAACTCTCTATAAGCATAATCTGTATAATCAGCCATAGGTGCTAAACCTATCTTACCTTTTAACATATATCTTTCAACCCCAAGTTTGGAACTGCATCTAAATTTAAATCAGCAAACTGATTTCTTATATATTTTTCATATCCAGCTCTTGCAATCATTAAAGCATTATCTGTACATAAATTCAATGGTGGGAAATATATATTTAATTTCTTATTTCTTGATTTTTCTTCATTAATTTTCTCTCTTAAATATGAATTTGCAGCAACACCACCCGCTATAATAATATCATTGATTTTTAAATCTTTTGAAGCTTTTATTGTTTTATGTATTAACGTATCTATTAATGCTTTTTGAAATGAAGCTGCAACATCTTCAATTTTATAATTCTCATTTTCTTTTGTGAAATATAATAACGCTGTTTTTAATCCACTAAAACTAAAATCATATCCTTTATGATATAACGGCTTAGGAAACTCATATATTGGTTCTCCTTTTTGAGACAATTCATCAATCTTAGGTCCTCCAGGATATCCAAGATTAAGCATTCTGGCTACTTTGTCAAAAGCTTCCCCTGCAGCATCATCCATAGTTTGACCAATTATTTCAAAATGCAAATAATCTTTTGCATGTAAAATCATTGTATGACCACCAGATACTAATAATACTAAAAATGGCGGTTTTAATTCTGGAAAAGCTAAAAAATTCGCATAAATATGACCATATAAATGATTAACTCCTATTAAAGGTTTATTTAAATTCAGAGCTAATCCTTTTGCAAAGTTTAATCCAATAAGCAAAGCCCCGACTAATCCGGGGCCATATGTAACTGCAATAGCAGAAATTTCTTCTGGTTCTATTTCCGCTTCTTCAAAAGCTTTTTCTGTCAAATTATTTAAGTAATTAAGATGTTTTCTTGCTGCAATTTCTGGCACAACTCCGCCAAAAACCTTATGAATGTCAATTTGAGAAACTACTAAATGAGAAAGAACCTCATTTTTCCCCCTCAATATTGCAACTGCTGTTTCATCACAGGAAGTTTCAATTGAAAATATTATAGGTTCCATTATGCACTCTCCCGCTCAATCATAATTGGTTCTTTTTCCCCTTTCACAACATCTTCATCTATTATTACTTTTTCAACTATACCTTTTTTACTTGGGGCTTCAAACATTATATCTAACATAACATCTTCAAACACACTCTTTAATGCTCTTGCACCTGTTCCTCTTTCTAATGCTTCTTTAGCTAATTCTAATAATGCTTCATCTGTAAATTCTAATTCAATTCCATCTAATTCCAACATTTTTTGATATTGTTTTAAAATTGCATTCTTAGGTTCTTTTATAATTTTTACTAAATCTTCTGCACTTAAATCATTTAATGTTGTTACAACAGGGAATCTTCCAACAAATTCCGGAATTAAACCATAATGTACTAAATCATCTTGTGTTACATGTTTTAAAAGTTCTCCTAATTTCATATCATTTTTACTTTTCACTTCAGAACCAAAACCCATGGTTGTTGTTAAAATTCTTTGTTTAATTATTTCATCTAAACCATCAAACGCTCCACCTGCAATAAACAATATGTTAGAAGTATCAACTTTTATAAATTCTTGATAAGGGTGTTTTCTTCCACCTTGAGGTGGCACATTAGCAATTGTTCCCTCAACAATTTTCAATAATGCTTGTTGAACACCTTCACCAGAAACATCTCTTGTTATAGATGGATTTGGAGATTTTCTTGTAATCTTATCAATTTCGTCTATATATATAATACCCATTTGTGCTTTTTTAGGATCAAAATTGGCGGATTGTAATAATCTTAAAATAATGTTTTCCACATCTTCGCCAACGTATCCCGCTTCCGTTAAAGGTGTAGCATCAGCAATAGCAAAAGGCACTCCTAAAATTTTTGCTAAAACTCGTGCCATTAATGTTTTACCTGTTCCAGTTGGACCAATTAATAACACATTTGATTTCTCTATTTCAACATCATCATGAGTGTTTCCATAAAATACTCTTTTATAATGATTATATACTGCTACTGAAATAGTTTTTTTAGCATGTTCTTGACCTATAACATATTTATCTAATTCTGCTTTAATTTCAGCTGGAGTTGGTAACTTTTTATTTTCATTTAATTTAGCGTTTTTTGGTTCTTCTTTAGCATATTCCTCTTCTATTAAATCAGAAAATAATTCTATACATTCATTACAAATATACACACCTGGTCCAGCTATTAAAGTTTCTACTTTACTTGCTGGTCTTCCGCAAAATGAACAATGTTTTTCTTTCATATATAAATCCTCCTACTTTAATAAGTTTCAATTTATTTTAACACCCTCATATGGACTTTTCAAGACATTATTTTAATAATTTGTTAAATATACTTTTAGATTGAACATAATTCTTAAGAAATTTGATTATAATAAAAAAGAACTGGCTTGCGCCAGTCCTTTATATTCTAAACTTTTCAATTAAGATTTTCATATTTTGAACTGCATCTTCCAATTCTTTAGAAACATTCTGTAATTCTTTACTTCTATTTTCAATATTTGCAAAATTATCTTTTGAACTTCTAATATACTCATTTACATTAATTACATTTTTAGAAGCTTGATCCATTGCTGCCGCCATTTCTTCAGTAGATGCACTTTGTTCTTCAGAACTTGATGCCAACCCATCAACCATGGATACTATATTTTCAATTGCGTCTTTAATATTTCTAAATTCTTCAGATACTTCTTCGCTTTTAATAGAAACTTTTTCAATTATTTTTGATAATGATGTGGATTTTTCACCTACTGCATCCGCTTCATCTTTTATTCCTTTTAATAATTCTGAAATATTTTCTGTTGCCTTTCTTGTTTCCTCAGCTAATTTTCTAATTTCATCTGCTACAACAGCAAATCCTTTTCCAGCCTCGCCTGCTCTTGCTGCTTCTATTGCTGCATTCAAAGCTAATAAATTAGTTTGCTCTGCTATACTTACTATAGTATCCACTATTTCACCAATATTAGCGGATTTTTCCTGTAATTCTTTTACTTTTTCTGCATTATCCCCTGCAGCAATTTTTGCTTCATTTGCTATATTATGAATCTCTTCAATGCTATTTTCACCAATCTTAATAGAGTTTTCGACCTCATTACTTTTTTGACTTAAATCCTGTGCTGCAGAACTTACCATTTGTGCTGCTGATGCTACTTCTTCAATACCAGATGTTGTTTCTTCTATAGAAGATGCTGCATTATCAGACTCTTCAGAAGCTACTTCAAGTGATTTTTCAACATTTTCTACTATTTCTTTTAATTCATCTGCGCTTTCTAAAACCTTATTTTTTCCTTTATCTATCATCTCATTTCCGTTTATTAAAGAAGAAATTAATTCTTTTAATGATTTTCTCATATTTTCAAAAGAATGTTCTAATAATCCTATTTCTGTTTTAGATGTAACTTCAACTTTTTCATTTAATATACCTTTTTCAATCTTACCAATATTTTCTATTAATTTATGAATAGGTTTTGAAATCAATATTTTTATAGAAATAGATATAACTATTATAATTATAATAATGGTTGCAAGTAAAACTATTATATTTATCATATTTGACTTCGTTAATGGTTGATAAATTTCGTCTTCATAAACTGCTAAAACAACATATAAATCACCCACATTTTTCACATAAGCAAGTTTTTTATATAACTTATCTGAACCTTTGACTTTTGGATACATATATTCGTAAAATCCATTCTTCGTTTCCATTGCTAATTGAGATATAATTTTTCCTGATTTTGGATCTTTTGCCGAAGATTTTGTCCCTATTTTTGATTTATCTTTATACATAAAGAATGATCCATCTTTATTATAAACAATTGGGTATGTATTACTTCCAACATATGATCTTGAATATAATTCATTATATAATTTATTTAAAAATTCCTCTTTTTTTGCTTGAATCTTTTTATCGATTTCATCAATATATACTCCTGTTCCGACCATCCATTTAAATTCTGGAATCCAAAACGATACTCCTAATTTTGGAAACAATTTATCTTCAGGTTCTCCTGGTTTGGGCCAATAATATACAACTACTCCACTGTCATTATTCTCATAAGCTTTTTTAGCCTCATTTATCAACTCTTGAATTAAATAAATTCCTGTTTTGTCCTGTAAATTATATAAATTTTTCCCTTCTAACGATGGTTTAACCGCATGCATAACATTTACACCATTTTCATCATATATAAAATAATAACCCTGACCATTGTCAAATCTTATCTTTCTTAATTCTTCTTTTATTTTATTTTTTGCTTCTTCTTCATTAATTTTTCCACTTTTCATATCTTCAAGTATATCATTTACCAAGCTTTTTGTTGCATCATTTATCGTTTTCATTCTATTTATTTCATCGTTTCTCAAGGTATTTTCTAATGTTTTTAATCCCTCATTAAATGTTTCAATGGTAGCAGAAATATTTTCTACACTTTGTTTCATTAGGCCTTCTTTAACAAAATCATCCGTTAATTTTTTCATATTATAATATGAAATAAATCCATTCATCAAAAACGCTAATGCGACTACTAAAGATACCATGAATATGGTTTTGAACCCCATAGTTTGATGAAATTTAATTTTTTTCATAATACCATTCCTTTCACAAAATTTTTTGTATTGTTATCTACTAATATTATATCACTAAAATTATTAATTTTTATATTTTTATTTATAAATTTATTAATCGCTTGATATATTAATTTATAAATTTCTGTATATTTGATTTTCCCTTCTAAAAATAATTGAACAGCAACTTCATCAGCTGCATTATAAACAATTTGAAGTTTTTGATCTCCTAAAATATCAAAAGCTAATTTTAAAGCAGGATATCTATTATAATCAACCTTTTCAAATTTTATTGACTCTAATGTTAAATCCGGATAATGATATTCATATATTCTTTTAGGATAAGTTATGGAATATGCAATTGGTATTGTCATATTTGGAATACCATAATGGAATTTCATAACACCATCTGGATAACCTACTATAGCATGTATATGACTATTTCTATTAATTAAAACATCTATATTTTCCTTTTTCAAATCAAATAAATGATAAGCTTCAATTACTTCTAATCCTTTATTTACCATAGTAGCTGAATCTACTGTAATTCTTTTCCCCATTGACCACACAGGATGATTCAATACATCTTTAACAGATACTTCGTTGAGCTTATCAAGAGGCCAATCTCTTAAAGCACCACCAGAAGCTGTTATAATTATTTTAGAAGGCTTTTCATCACCTAATTTTAATTGAAATAAAGCACTATGTTCACTATCAACAGGAATGATTTCCGTATTGTTTTTCTTAGCATATTCAAGCAACATTTTTCCACCACAAACTATTGACTCTTTATTGGCTAATCCAATTCTTTTTGATACTTCAATAGCTTTTAATGTATGTTTAATACCAATTGCTCCACCTGTAGCTACTAAAACAAAGTCTGGCTTGGATTTTTCTAACATTTCTATTGTTGAATCTTTTCCAGTTAATACCTTTGTTTCATTAAATTCTTCAAGTTCAGCATTTTCAAGAGCGGCGTATTCTGGCTTCCACTTTTTTATTATTTCAATCATTTTTTTAACGTTGCTTCCAGCACTTATACCTACTAATTTAAAATCGAAATTTTTTGTTTTTAAAAATTCCAAAACTTCTAAAGTTTGAGTACCAATTGAGCCTGTAACGCCTGTGATTGCTATTCTCATATTAATCCTCCTTCAATTCCTTGTTTTATTTATTATATCATAATAATAAAAAACACTTGTGTCGAAAAACGAGTTCAGACTGTCGACAAAATAAAATATGAAAAAAATAATATGAAAAAATCCTTGAAAATTCCCGAAAAAAACATGAATAGAATTGAATATATTGGAATTCAAAAATAAAACGAATGAAAACTCGAAGATTGCCTGAAAAAATTATGAATGGAGGTTTCCAAAATCACATGGACGTGATTTTGAGTGAAGCCGAGCATGGATGCGAGTCTGAACGGAAACCGAGAATGATTAATTTTTTCAGATTAGCAATCAAGCGTTTGAATGAGTTTTATTTTGATTCCAATTTTGAAAATACTTTGTATTTAATTTTGAGTTTGTTTGCAAACTAAAACACCTGCGCTTGAGCGCAGGTGTTTTTAAAAGTATATTTTAATATTTAAGGAGATTGAGTTTAATTCTTCCATTGATTTTAAAGAATGATCATCACCTTCAGCATAAGCATATTTTAATTGCATTGATGGTTCAAAATTGTCTATTCCAGAATAAGTAATTTTTAAATTTGTCATATATCCTGGTTTGTATTCACCATTAATTTTTGAAAAAGCTGCTAATCCTAAACCTTCTATTGAGATATTTGAATATTTAGCTTTAATATATACATCTCCGCCAAATGAAATATGATCTTTTAATTCTTCAGTTGGTAATCCATTAAATCCTTCTATTCCTAAAGTAAAGTCTTCACCTTTTGTATATTCTATACCTCCAATTACTTTTACATAATATTTATCAAATATTTCTACTTCAGTTGAATCTTTTGTTAAAATTGTTTCTGTTGGTTTTGAAGTATTTGGAACATAATAATTGGTATTTACTGTTACATAATTTTTCTCTGGCATAATAAATGCTGCTTCACCATGATAACTAATTGAATCAAAGAAATTTGAAATGCCTTGAACATCTAAAGTAACAGAATTTCTTGCTGGTCTATACATTACTGTATTTGAAATGCCTGTTCCGTCATCAGAATAATTTATATTTATTTCTTCTGGAACCATGAAATGATAATGATCATGTACAAATCCCATTTTTAAATCGTATCCTAAAACATTGAAAGACACTTTTGCTGCATAATTCATATTTTTTACATTTAATTCATCTATATCTGTTGCTTCAGCAGTTATTATATTTACTTCATAAGTTGAAGGTAATGTCATTAATGTTTGACCGGCATATACTTGATAAATTTGTTCTTCTGTCAAACCAGCGTTTTTTAATGATTCCGGATCTGCTAACATCGCAGTTATTGTATTTTGATCTAATCCAGCGTTTGTTAATTGAGCTATAAGATCTTCAGTTGCTTTTTCAACTTCTTTTTTGCTTTCAGTAAATTGATAAGTCAGTGTTGCTGCATTTTCCAAAATGATATTTTCATTTATAGTTTTTGGATATAATACAAAATCAGGTATATTATCATATGTTTCTGGAATTACTGTTAAATCATATACATAATCACCCAAATAACCATTTATATTAATTCCTTCTACTGGCAATGTTTTATAATTTTCAAATGGATTTAATCCATCATGTGCACTTAACAAAACTGAAGGGCTGTATAATGTAGAACTACCATTATTTAAAATAAATCTTCCAAATCTTACAGTTGCTTCATCAAAATATATATCAGCATATGCTTCATTTAAAACATATAACATCCATGGCACATTAGGTTTTATTAAATACATTTTTGAAGGTAAAAATATTGAATAATTACTACTATCAAAATCAAAATTTGTTTTTCCATTTTTTAATTTAAATAAATCAAGAGATAATTTATAATACAATGTATCTAAAGAATTTTCAAAAGTTATATTTGTTTTTAAACCACTTATTGTAGTTGATGCATCTTCAGAAAAATTATATCCATAAAAATATTGCAAATCACCGTTAAAACCGAAAATTACAAGTGTCGATAATATCATTAAGATTAATAATAGTCTTTCTTTCATCTTTTACACCCCCATCATTTATATTTCAATACTGGTTTTGATATATTTCTTCTATCAAAGAATTTCTTTGTAATTGGAATATCAAATTCTACTTCCTTTATTTCCAGAATTGTTGAATGGTTTTCTTCTAAATTGTTTAATTCAATAGTTGTTGCTAAAATATGACCATCAAAATCTTTTTCATCTTTAAAATTCATTATCTTAATTAACTTATTTTCATGATTATAAAATTCAATTTTTTCAAATAACATATGATCCTTTTTTATTGTCATAACTATTCTTCCATAATCATTGTCTTTTTCATGTGGAATAACTTCAACAACATATTCTTTATCTGTTTCTTTTATTAAATTAGCATCATAATCATCAGTTTGTTCGTTATACAATAAAGAGATATCGTTATATTTAAAATCTGATCCCACAAATTTTCCGTTCTTTGCTCCACCAGAAATCCTCTTTGTCTTTCTATATGCTGGCATATATAAATATATTTCATCATCAGATAAAGTCAATAATGTAATTTTTTTAACTTCTGATGGTTTGTTGAATCTTACTAAAGCCAATGAATCATCACCTGAATGCATTAAATACATATCAAATTCTCTTTCCCTTATATCTCCATTTGAATCTTTTAATTTCATTATTATCAAAGATTTTTCTGTTTTAAAGTTATCATGTGCATCCTTTACATTATCAAGTACTTCCTGACCTGTAATAGCAAATACAAAAGAAGTTAAAATCAATACAACTGTCATTAATACTGCCTTTCTTTTCATGCTTTCACCCTCCTACTTTTTAATTTTCTTTTTATAACTGATTCTTTGGAAAATTTAGTTAATAATTTGTCAGTTAACATAGTCATTAAAACAGGGAATATAGTTAAAGTTAAAAATGGCGCTACAATCATTGCTGTTGCTGTTAAAATACCAAATTGCTTAAGCATTCCTATTTCAGAAAAGATAAATGTTGCGAAACCTAAGATAACTGCCAATGAATTGATTAATATTGCTCTTCCTGATGTGGCAGAAGTTCTTATAGCTGCCTTAAATTTGTCTTTATTTTCTCTATATTCCTTTTTAAATCTTGATAAATAATGAATTGTATAATCAATACCAGTACCTATAGTGATGGATGCTATAGTAACAGTTGCTGCATTTAATGAAATACCTGTTAATCCCATTATTCCAAAGTTTACAATAATTGTTAATGTTATTGGAATTAATGCTAATAATCCTAAAATTATTGAATGCATTTGAATTGCAAACAATATGAATACCATCGCATAAGCTAACAACATACTTTCTTTTTGATTATCAAAAACCATATCGTTAACCTTATTTGTTAAAACAGGAATTCCAGTTACTCTAACTTCAAGAACATTATTCCCACCTTCCACAGGAACCTGTTCATCATTCACATATTGAGCTAATTCATCTAATGCTTTTTCTGATAAATTTATATTTAAAGAAGACAATTTGTTTTTTGCATAATCAGCTCTTATATTTGGTTCGTAATCGTATAAAAAATACTCATAATATTCAGAAATATAATCTTCAACTTTTCCACCATTAACTAAGTTTAAAAATGTTTCATAATCAATGTTATCTTCATCATTGTATTTAAGATAATCATTGAACATGTTAAATAAAGATTTTTTATCTAAATTTGATACAAGTTCTTCAATATCTTTTGATTTAGCTTCTATCATTGTATTTAAAATATCTTCATTGTAATGACCATTTCTCGAAATAACAAATTGTTTTATTTCTTTACCATACACTTTTATATGCTCTGGATTTTCTATATCAAAATCTTCTACTTTGTATTCTTTTATAATATTCTTGTCAATATATTCCTTCAATGCTTTTTCTAAAACCTTTACATCGCTAAAACTTTTTGTATTTACCATAATCTGAGAAATTGCTTCATTTTTTTCTGGTGATAATATTTTATCTATTCCTTCACTACCTTCAATTAACATATAGTTTTGTTCCATTGCATAATTAGAACCGGGAACATATTCATGACCTGTAAATCCTTCTGTTAAATTCGCTACAACATCACCTATATTAGTAATCTGAGATACTACAGAATATTTTTTTGCAAACAACGAAATATCTCTTATTGTTCTATTAAAGTAAAAATCTCTAAATGTATTATCTTTTTTTGCGAGAAAATCTATAAAAATATAATCATTTCCACCAAAATTCTTTCTCAAAAATTTAGAACCTTGAACCATATGAGTTTTTTCGCTCATAAAGTTTTCAATTTGCATATCAGATTTAATTTTTGGTATAAAGAAAGTTGTTGATAATATTAAAACTAAAATAATTGATAACGTAATTGCTCTATGATGAATTATTTTACTTGTAAAAGTTTTTAATAAATGACTTTCACCTTCTTCTGAAAGATTAGCATTTGATTTAGGTTGAAAAATCATTAACATAGCAGGTACAAAAACTGTAGCCATTAATAAAGCTAAAGCTATTCCTAATGATGTAAAAATACCTAACTGCCATACAGGAGTCAAATCAGCTGTTAATAATGATAAAAATCCAGCTATAGTAGTTAAAGCGCTTAATACTACCGCTGTACCAACATGTTTTAATGTTTCATTAACTGCATCTGCTGCAGAGATCCCTCTATGTAATTCTTCATAATATTTACTAATAATATGAATGGAATATGCTGTTCCTATACCAACTACAGCTATTGGCACTGCTGATGTTGTAATATTAAAATTAATACCTAAAAGATACATTATTCCAACAGTCCATATATCTGCTATTAACACAGAGATAATAGGTAAAATTACTCCGGCTATATTTTTATAACTAAAGTAAAGAACAAGCATAACAAGAATCAATACAATAGGAATTAATTTTAATAAATTATCTTTTACTATTTCTTCAATTTCTCTATTTGCGATCGCTGTCCCGAAAATGTAATAATCAACATTTGCGTCTTTAAATACATTTTTAACCATTAATCCAGCGGATTTTTCTTCTACATCTTTCTTTAATCCTATGGCAAACAATACACTTTTTCCATCTTCTGAAATAAATTTACCTTTTATCATATCATCATTTAATAACTCATTTTTCAATTTCTCAAAGTCATATGAATCATCTGTTGAAAAATCATAACTGGATTTCAAATTTCCAACAGATATATCTCCGTCTTCTGTAACGCTAATTCTTGGGGCATTGACTGGTGAAATAACATTATCCACTACATTTAATTTTTTTAATTTTTCTGTCAATGCATTTATTTCACCAAAATGTTTATATGCATTATCAAACTTTACACCTGTAAGTATAATTCCGTTTAATCCGAATTCATCTGCAACTTCATCATATATCTTTTTGTCTGGATCATTCTTGGGAACATAACTTGCTATATTATCTTTAACACTAACTTTTGCTGCATAGAAGCCAAAAAATACTGTAAGTAGCGATATTAATATAACGATAAATATCGAACTCTTCTTGTTTATTTTCATACTCTCCCTCCTTTGGTGGCAAATGTTAAATACTTATTTCGACATATACTTTACTCCTCGATTGTTTCATTATTGTTTAAAAATAAAGAAAATTTTGGTGGCAAATAATTAAGTCTTGATTAATGTGGTAAAATATAAAATGAAGGGGTGAGTTTATGAATATCGAAGAATTGAAAAATGATATAGAAGCAGAGAATTTTTTAATTGATATTGGTGTATTAAAAATAAATAAAGTTTGTCCGTATTGCGGTAGTACAGAAGTTTATTCAATTAGAAGAAATCATTTTAAGTGCAAGAGTTGCAGAAGAGAATGGTCTAAATATAATGGTACAATTTTTAAGGATATAAGAATAAAACCTTTAAAATTCTTAAAAATAATTCACGAACTTTCAAAAGGAAGGTTAATAAAAAGAATTTCTGAAGATTTGGAAGTTTCATATAATACAGTTTTAAAAATTAAAAATTTGATTTTAAAACGACTATTAAAAAAAGTTTTTGATATTGATGAACTTAAATCATTGTTTTCTGTGGGTATAAAACTAACTGAAAACGGAATAAATTTAAATTATATAGAAAATTTCGATATAAATGAATTATCGACTTTGAAAAACGAAAAAATTGGAAGACTTTATATTTTCAAAAATTACAATAATTATGATTTATATATAGTATTTTCAGAAAAAATTATTAAACCATTTGAAAAAAACTCAATCAAATTAAATTTAAACACAGCAAGAAAAGAATTACGTTATTTATTAAAAAATTTCTCAGAAAAAGTCTTTAATGGAAAGATTTCAAACATTGAAACTTTGCTATTTACATTAACTCATAGTCACTTAATCCATGAAGAAGGCGAAGAAAGGATTTTTTATATTTTTTTAGAAATACTCAAAAATTAAAAAACAAGATAAAAAATTACCCCCTCATTAACCGAGGGGATAATTTTTTAATGTTGTAAGAAAACCAAATAATATACAAAGGCTAAAGCAAGGAACCAGTTGAACCAATGTATTTCCTTTCCTTTTCCAGAAAAAACCTTAACTAATGGATATACTACCAAACCAAGAGCAATACCATTAGCAATAGAATATGTAAGAGGCATCATTATAATTGTAATAAATGCTGGAACTGCTTCTGTTGTATCTTCCCACTTTATATTAACTAAATTTTTAAGCATTAAAGACCCAACAAAAATCAATGCCGGAGCCGTTGCTGCTGCAGGAATCGTCAACCCTAATGGTGAGAAGAAAAGCATTAACAACATTAAAACAGCTACTGTTACAGAAGTCAAACCAGTTCTTCCACCCTGGGCAATACCAGTTTCACTTTCAATGTATGTAGTAACTGTAGATGTTCCAAATAAAGCACCAACAGTAGTTCCAATAGCATCTGCCATATATGCTCTGTTTGATCTTGGAAAATCACTTTCCCCTTTTTTAATAAAACCAGCACTTTGAGCCAAACCTGTTAATGTTCCTAATGTATCAAAGAAGTCAACAAAGAAAAATGTTAAAACTACAACCCAGAATGATCCGGTTATTAAATCTCCCCAGGTAAGTTGCATTTTAAGAAAAGTAGGAGCAATACTTGGTATCTTACCTATAATACCCTGATAATGAGTAACCCCAAATACCGGAAAGGCCCCTATAATTGTTGTTAAAATAATACCTAACAAAATTGACCCAGGAACTCTTAAAGCAAATAATACAGCTGTTAAAATTAATCCTATAATTGCTAATAGAGAATCCGGCTTTGTTAAATCGCCTAATCCAACAAATGTTGCGGGATTAGATACTATAATGTTAGCACTCTTTAAGCCAATAAATGCAATAAACAAACCAATACCAGCACTTGTTGCAAATTTTATGTTTTGAGGTATTACTCTTACCACAAATGTTCTTGCTCCAGATGCGGTTAATATAATAAAAATAATACCTTCAACAAAAATTGCTCCTAAAGCTATCTGCCATGGAATACCCATTTTAAGGACTACTGTGTATGTGAAATATGCATTCAAACCCATACCTGGTGCTAATGCAAATGGATAATTAGCATAAAGCCCCATTACTAAAGTAGCTGTTGCAGCACCAAAAATAGTTGCCACCATCAAAGCACCAAAATATTGTGCATACACTGATGTTTCTGGGCCTGCACCAGGTGCCATCGCCGTTACCAAAATGCTTGGGTTAACAAATAATATATATGCCATACTCAAAAAAATAGTTAACCCAGCTAAAATCTCAGTGGTTACTGTTGTTCCATTCTCCTTTAACTTGAAAAACTTTTCCACCCCTTAACACCTCCTGAGTTATATAATTATAAAAAAACCTTAACAATATTGTATAGTTATTTGTTTGCTAAATTTTTTCTATAGTTTTAAAATAAAGTAAACTTTAATCGTATATTCATATTACATATAAAATAAAAAAACCTCTCAGGAAGAGAGGTGCGATTATTGTTAAAATCCACAACTCTCTTCCTATAGTCAAACAGTTTACGGCTGTTTGGTAGAAACTCCCGAGCCATATTCCCAGGATTATATAGGAAGAGTTCACTTATTTACTTTTCAAATCTAAAATACTAAATAATTAATAAAACAGAATTAAGTAATTGAAAAAATAATGTTAATTCACTTTTTTTAATTCTTTTATTTTTTTGCTTTCAATATTTCTATTTTTAATCTCCATTTTTTTATATTCAGTATATATTTTATCAAATTCAATATGATACTTTTTAAATATTTCTAATACTTCAGGATCAAAAATTGACGGTTTTGTTTTAAAATCTCCATATACTATGATATTATATGCTTCCTTATGATCATATTCATCTTTATATGGCCTTTCACTTCTCAGAGCATCATAAATATCCGCAAGAGCTACTATTCTGGCTTCAATAGGAATTTCTTCACCAGATAATCCAAACGGATATCCACTTCCATCATAATTTTCATGATGATACATAGCAATATTTTTAGCCATTATAAAGCGCTCATCATTTCCAAATATTTTGTCTGCATATATTGTATGCTTTTTCATTTCTTCATATTCATCCCTGGTTAAACCACCAGGTTTATTTAAAATTTCATGCTTAATCATCAATTTTCCTATATCATGCAAAGGGGCATATGCTTCTATATCATTAACAAATTTAGAGTCATATCCCATTTTCTCCGCTATTAATCTGGAATATTTTGCTACCCTTTCAATATGATTACCAGTTATCTCATCATATTTTTCAGCAATAGCTGATAAATGCGCTGAAAATTTCCTATACGAATCTTCCAAATCATTATATGCTTTTTCAACCTGTAAATATAAATCTTCAAGCTCCTTATTTGTTGCTTCCAACTCTTCTGTAGAAGCACTAATTTCATCAAACAGCTCTAACATCTCTTTTATTGAAAGAAACTCCACTTCCTTTAATTCTTTTAACTCTTCAAAATAAAAATTTTCATTTTTTATAGGATTTAAAACTTCCTGAAAATCATTTTCTGATACATTTAAAAAACTTTGTCTGTCTAATATTCTTAATTCTTTCAAAAAATTTTCCATGCTCTTTATTATTTCAGAAAACTCGATATCAAACCTATTCATAAATTTCAAACTATTTTTTCTTGAAATAAAATTCCATATTATTATTAAAAACATAAACATAGAAATAATAAAATTATACAATAGCTGATTTGTTATATCTAAAAAAGTCGTTAATATTAAATTATTCCATTTTGAGGATGTATTTATATAAATTCTATTTTTAAATAATATTATTTTGTTTATTTGATTTAATTTATATCTTGAGTAAATAACATTTCCTTTTTCATCCTCTATGGTTAAAAAATAATTGGAATCTGTCTCAAATTCTGGTTTTTTTAACTGCCCAACCAAATAACTTTCATTAAATTTACCACCTATATACAAATGAGAAATATTGTCTGGAAATTTACTTTTAAAAATAAAAATACCTGTATGATTTTTCAATAATTGATTATAAAAAACTGTATTTGAAATATCTGAATTTATACTAAAATTAGATGGCAATGTTTTTCTTATATTTCCATTTTTATTTATTACAAAAAATTTTGATATGTCAATATCCTCCAATAATTTTTCATCATTTATAATACTAATATATTTTAAATGATAGTAATAGTGATTCATAATATCATTAAAATTATTTAAATTAATTTTAGAAACAGATTTTAATGTAGAGTTAATATTTAAGAAAGTTAAAGACCACAATACTAATATAATTAAAATAAAAATCATATTTTGTATTGTGGAATTTTTTATATGTTTTTTTATCAACTCGCCATATCTCATTTTATGACCTCTCAATATAAAATTTTATTTATTAACTTAAAATTAATATATCAGTTGATTAATTAATTTCAACTTTCCCGAAAGATTATATCACAATTAATTTTATTTCTCAAGAAATTTTTCCCCTTAAAACTCAATTTTATGTTTAAATATTTTTAAGATAATTAATATTCACTCTCATTATATTTTTCGATGTTTTTGTCAAAAAACCTTAATTATTTGATATAATAATTATAACAAATTTAAAGGGGGATTTTATGCTTAAAAAAAAGATTAAAGAAATTTTAGATAAATATAGTCTTAAATATGATAAAAAAAGAATTAAAAATATCGAAAATATAATTGGTTATTTTAAAAATATGTCATATGACGAATTAGAAAATATAATCCTGGAAAATTATACAATAGGTGAATCATATTTTTTTAGAGATAAAGAATTATGGGATAGTTTAAAAAAATATTTGTCTTTAAATAAAAAGGATAAATATAACATATTAAGTTTAGGATGTTCCAGAGGTGAAGAAGTATACACTCTATCTTTTGTTCTTAACGACATTAAAAATATTGAATATAAAATTACAGGTGTAGATGCTTCTTTTGAAAGAATTAAACAGGCTAAAGAGGGTAAATATAAGTATTGGAGTATTAGAAAATTATCTCAAATAGAAATTAATAAATATTTTGAAAAAAAGGATGATTATTATTTTGTTAAAGAAAAATATAAAAAGAATATTAATTTTGAAGTAAGTGATATTGGAAAATACATAAAAAGAGATATTAAATATGATATAATATTTTTAAGGAGAGTTTTAATATATTTTACAGAAATACAGATAAATTCTATTTTAAAAAATATAAAAAATATACTTAATAATGAAGGTTTATTGATTTTAGGACATGGAGAATTTTATCCTTACATTACAGAATTGTTTGAATTTGAGACAATAAATAATGTTGTATTATGGAAAAAAACAAGTAGTATAAATAAAAATATTAGTCATAAACTGCAAAATTTTAAAACATTTAGAAAAAGTGTATTAAAAGAGAATACTAATTTAAAGAAGCCTATAGAATCTAATAAAAAGAAAAAATTAATAGAATCGATGGCTAATATTTCCGAAGAAGAATATTTAGAGATAATAGAGAACCTAATATCAGAAAAAAACTATATATTTGCATATAATTTAATCAAAAAAATAGCCGATAAATCTTTAAATTATCTAATATGGAAATATAAAGCTTTTTTAGAAATTCAATTAAATTTAGATTATAAAGATTCGCTGAATAAAGCAATTTTTCTAAATCCAGATGATGAAGAACTATGGAATATGAAAAATTATGGGAGATGAGAGGATGAAATACTATATTTGTGAAATTGTCGATAATAATAATAATGAATCTATAAAAATAGCTTTGGAAGATGAAATAATAGGAGTATCTTCAGAGTTTATAAAAAAGAATATAGAAGGAAATTTTTTGGGATATGTTAAATTTAAAGATCATTTATATCCAGCTCTCACTTTGCCTGAAAAAAAAGAATTTATATTAAAAATATTTTTAATATATAAATCTTTTGCGTTTGGAGTTACTAATATAATAAAGAATGAAAAAATAGATAAAATTGAAAAATTTAATAAGGAAACATTAGAATTATTTCCTCATTTAAAAATATTCTCAGGATATTTTGAATATAATAATGAGGAGATTTTTATTTTTAATATTGATAAAGTTTATGATGAAATTCCTGAGAATATTGTTGTTAAAACTCCAAGTAAAAAGAAAGAGGAAAAAGAACATGTTATTAAACCTAATGCATATGTAATTGATAACAAGATATCAATATTAAAAAATGATATTATAAGTATTATTGATACTAGTGGATTTTGTCCGTTTAAATCAGATGAATATGATGGATTTGTTGAATATAAAAATAAAATTTATAATGTAAAGAAAACATCTGATAATCCAAAATGGATTGTAATAAGTAAAAAAATGGCATTATTAAGTGAAAAGATTGAATTCGAATATGGTGAAATTTTTGATTCAGAAGATAAAAAAGTATTAAAATTTAAAGATAAAACTTTACCTATTTTGGAGTGATATTATGGAATTTATGGATATTTATTTTGCTGAAATGGAAGAAAAGCTAAATGAGGCCATAGATTTGATGAAAAAATATCTTCAGTTACATGATCCTGTAATTGTTAAGGATTTATATAGAATTTATCATACTTTAAAAGGTTCTGCAGGGTTAGTTGGATTACCTAAAATTGGAGAGTTTATGCATAAATTAGAATCAGCTTTTAAAGAAAAGCTGAATGAAGATTTAGACGAAGAATTTATTGCTAGAGTTATAAAAATTTCTACAGAAATAATAAATAAGAAGAATGATTTAACTGATGAAGAAGTAAATTATTTTGAATCTATTTTAAATGGAGAAATCAGTTTAAAAGAAGGCACTGTAGGTAATATAGAATCAGAAAAGATATCTGTCGAATTATTAGAAAAATTTTATGAAAGAATATTAAAGTTAGAAAATAATTTAATAAATAAGAATTATACAATTGCTTTAAAAGAAGCAAAAAATTTGAGATTTTATACTCAAAATTTAATTGAAGAAAATAAATTTATATCTATATATAATATAATAAAAAGTTTTGAGAATTTAGTTTTTCAAGAGGCAGTTTTTAATAAGAAAAAAGTAAATTTAAATATAGAAGTTGAAAATACTAAGATAGAAAAAGATGATGCAGAAAGTCTTAAAGATGTTTTGGTTCATTTAATAAAAAATTCTATTGCACATGGCATAGAATCACCCAAAGAAAGAAAAGAAAAAGGGAAAAATGAAGTTGGTAATATATCAGTAAAAAGTTATATTAAAAATGATTTTATATATTTAGAAGTAATTGATGATGGTAAAGGTATAGATTTAGAAAAAGTTAAAGAAAAAGCGGAAAAATTAGGTTATTCTAATGTTGATCCATTAGAGGTTATTTTTTACTCAGGTTTTTCTACTAAAGATAGTGCAGATCAATCATCAGGTAGAGGAGTTGGGCTTGATTCTGTAAAAGCATTTGCGGAAGCAAAAGGTGGTTTTGTGAAATTAGAAACTACAAAAGATAAAGGTTCAAAGTTTATAATTTCCTTTAAAACAAAAATAACCTCTAAAAAGGTATTGGTTATAAAAAGAAGTGATAATATATTCTCTGTAGATTCAAATGATATAAAAGAAGTTATTAATAAAATAGAAGTAATTGATGGGAAAATAAATTATGGAAATAAACTGTTGGATATAATAGATTATGGAAATGGAACAATTAAGTTTGCTGTTATAACGAAAAATAATAGAGCTATTATTGCAGATGAAATTATAGGCCATTTTGAAGCGTTTATTTCTCCATATAATTTTAATGAAATCGTGGGATTTGCTAAAAATATTTTTTCATTTCCAATTCCTATTATTTCTCCAGAAAAAGCATTGTCTAAAGAAGAAAATATTGATATTAACAAGAAAACTGTTTTAGTATTAGATGATTCTGTACTCACAAGATTCGTTATATCTAGGATGATAAAAAACAATGGATATAATGTTATCGAAGCTGAAACAGGGGAAGAAGCTATTAAGAAAAAGGGGTATGATGTAGCTATTGTAGATGTTGAGCTTCCAGGAATAAATGGTTATGAAGTTGTAAAGCATATAAAAAAAGAAAATAAGGATATACCTGTTATAATGCTTTCTACTAAATCATCTACAGAAGATATTAAAAAAGGTCTTGATTCTGGAGCTAATGCATATGTAGTTAAAGGAGAAAATACAGAAAAAATATTAAATCTTTTGAATAAATTTTTAAGGGGATGATATTATTTTAAAAGTAGTAGTGGGTGCATCTGCTGGGGGACCACAAGCTTTAAAAGTATTATTTAATTTTAATACACAATTAAAATATCCTATTATTCTAGCAATGCACAATTTGGAAAATCAAACTGATAATTTTAAAAGATATATATATAGTATTTCTAAACAAAATGTACATATTGTAGATAAATTAACTGTTTTAGATAAAGGAATATATATTCCTCAAGGTGGGAAAGATTTGATATTTTTTAGTGAATCTACAATTGCAGTAGACAAAAAAAGTGATGTAGTTTCACCATCTATTAACCATCTTTTTACTAGTTTAACTCCATATGCAGATATTAATACATATGTATTTTTACTTGGTGGATTAGGAAATGATGGAACAGATGGTTTAATAAAATTAGAAAATACAAATGCAAATATTTATATTCAAAAAGATGCACAATTTCCATATATGACAAAAAGTGCAATGAGTGAACTAGAACGATATAATTTAAAAACATTAAAAGAACTTAATGGATTATTATTATCATTAAATAAGAAGGTGGTAAGATGAAAAAAGTTTTGATAATTGATGATAGCGTATCGTGGAGAGAGTTTTTAAAAAAGTCTATATCAGAATTAGGTTATGAAGTTCAAGTAGCAGAAGATGGTTTAGATGGTTTAAATAAATTTTTTGATTTTTTACCTGATATAATTATTTCAGATTATGTTATGCCTAAAATGAATGGTGTGCATTTATGCAGATTTCTAAGAAGTTATAGTTCTTTTTCGAATGTTGGTATTTTGATATTAACAGGTGCTAATGAGTCAATAAATGAATTTTGGGCCAAAAAAAGTGGAGCCAACATGTTTTTAAGAAAAGATATAAAACCAGATGAATTAGTAAGAAAGATAAATGAATTTATAGAAAGTAGTAATTTTTCAATTGAATGGACAAGAGAATTTTATAAATTCAGAATTAATCCTTTTAGTGAATTAGTAGATATATTAGAGGAAACATTAAAGATGGAAGTGTTAAAATCTACTATTTTAGATCTTGTAGATAAAGTGAATGATGAAGAATTTGTAATGAATAATTTATACCTTTTATTTAAAGAATTTTTTTCATTTAAAGGACTACATATATTATTACTTTCAACAAGTGCAGGTAGAGTGTATTCTTTTTCAAAAGAGGAAAAATATTCACAAAATAGTATAAGGAATTTTTTATTTTCTAATTTAATTAGGCCAATAACACCTACTGAATGGTTTTTTAAAGGTGAATTTAATGAAAAAAATACAAACACTCCTGTTGATTTCTTATCATTTAATATTATGCATGAAAATAATGATTTGGGAATAATAGTTTTTGATGGCGTTGAAAATAAAAATAATTTATTATATTATATGAATTTTCTAAATGATTCGGTTGGTATTTTATTTAAAACATTAAGTGTCTTTCTTGATTATAGAACAGCTTCTGAAAGAGATGGATTAACTAATTTATATAATAAAAAAGTTATAACAGAAAAATTAAGTGATTTAATAACCTCATTTAAAAGAAAAAATTTTGATTTATCAATAGCAATGATAGATATTGATGATTTTAAACAAGTAAATGATAATTATGGACATTTAGCGGGGGATAAAGTATTAAAGATATTCTCGGACATTTTAGTTTCTGAAATGAGGGAAAATGATTTTATTGGTAGATATGGCGGTGAAGAGTTTTTAGTTATAATGCCCGGAACAAATTGCCATGAAGCAAAATTAGCCTTAGAAAGAGCATTAGAAAGTATTAGAAATTATAATTGGAAGAAATTAGGGATAATAAAACCAATTACATTTAGTGGAGGTATATGTTGTAATTACATAGGAAAAAGTTTAACTGAATTTATAAATGATGCGGATAAAGCATTATATTTAGCAAAAAAATTGGGGAAAAATAGAATAATTACAGGGGAGGAATTAAAATGAAAATTGAATTAAAGTACTCTTTTTTGATTTCAATAATTTTTACAGTAGCAATAAGCACTATGTTTTATTTATCATATGTTATATTTTCTAATATTATAAGAGAGGATATGAAAAATGAATATTTATCATCAATAAGTGGAATAGTTATAGGATTAAAAAATAACTTTAATAGTATTAATGAAACAAATTTTAATGAAAGATTTGGTAATGGAGGAAAGGGTTATTACTATATTTTAGATGAAAATGGCAATGTGGTTTTTCATTCTGATAAAACAAAAGTGGGTATCAATATTCTTGAAGATGCTAAATTATCTGATCTTTGGGAATATATGAAAAAAAATGAAAAAGGTGTTTATGAATATGTATATGAAAACGAAAAAAGGTATGTTGCTTTTTCTAAATTTAATTTTAACGCTTTTACATATTATTTTGCTCACGCTGTAAAAGAATCTGAACTATTTAGTGGATTAAGAAAATCCAGGAACACTTTAATTTTTATATTAATTATATTTATTGTAATTGTTTATATTTTATCTTTTGTTATTAGTAAAGCGATAGGAAAAGAATTTAAAAAACAAATAAAAACTATTGAGGAATTTACAACAAATGTTTCATCATATATTGCAGAAAACAGCTCAGCAGCTAGTGAAATAGAATCAGTTGCAAATAATACGCAGACTAATGTTGAAAAATTAGATGAATTAATACAAAACTTTTCTTCTTCAGTTGAAGAAGGAAGAAGTGAATTAAACGCTACATTGATGAATATGAAAGAATTTTTTTCAAATATTCAATCTATGAATCAAATGACTTTAAAAATAGCTGAATTTATCAACAATTTATCTTCATTAAATGATAAGATAAAAGATATTTCCGATACAGTTTCCATTTTATCAATTAACTCATCAATTGAAACAAGTAAAGAAAATATTGATAAGGAAGGAATATCGAAAATAGCAGATCTTATTAATGAATTAGCAACTGATGCAAGAAATACATCTAGAAATTCAGAAAATGTTTTAAAAGAAATAGAAAATAGTATTACTTCAAATGTATTGCTTTCAGAAAAAATTTCAAAAGAATTAGTAAATGTAGAAAATTCATTAGATTCTATTTCTCAAGTTGTAGAAAATTTCGCTGAAAATGTTGATTCTTTAACAGGATTTTCTCATACAACAAGATTATCAATGAATGAAGTTTTAGAAGGTATTAAACAAACTTCAGAAGCATTAAGCGAAATAAAAGTAAATTTAGATAAATTGTTAAATTTAGCCAAAATAGCTGAAGATTAATATAAAAAAGGGGGAGGAACATGCTTAACGATATTGAAATTGCAAAAAACGCGAAAATGGAAAAAATCATTAAAATAGCAGAGAATATAAATATTAAAGGAGAATATATACATCAGTGTGGAAATCATATTGCAAAAATATCTCATCATTATTTAAAAGAATTGCACCATAAAAAAAATGGGAAATTAATTCTTGTTACAGCTATTAATCCTACACCAGCTGGTGAGGGTAAAACAACAACAAGTATCGGATTATCGATGGCAATTAATAAATTAGGGAAAAAATCTATAGTTACATTAAGAGAACCCTCATTGGGTCCTGTTATGGGAGTAAAAGGTGGTGCTGCTGGAGGCGGTTATGCACAGGTATTGCCTATGGAAGATATAAATTTACACTTTACTGGTGATATTCATGCTGTTACCACAGCTCATAACCTCGTATCTGCTGTTATTGACGCTCATATAAAATATGGTAATGAACTTGATATTGATCCAACAAGGATTTACTGGAAAAGAGCTATGGATATGAATGATAGAGCTTTACGAGAAATAGTAATTGCTCTTGGTGGGCACTCTAATGGTGCTCCAAGAGAAGATGGATTTATAATTACAGCTGCTTCTGAAATAATGGCAGTGCTATGTTTAGCAGAAGATATTCCTGATTTAAAAAGAAGATTACAAAATATTGTTGTAGCTAGAACAAGAAAAGGAAAACCAGTAACAATAGGAGATTTAAAAATTGAAGGTGCTTTAGCAGCTGTATTAAAAAATGCGCTCGATCCTAATTTGGTTCAAACAATAGAAAATACTCCTGCACTTATACATGGGGGTCCATTTGCTAATATTGCACATGGTACAAATTCATTAATTGCTACTAAAATGGCTTTGAAGTTATCAGATTATGTTGTTACTGAAAGTGGTTTTGGTGCAGATTTGGGTGCAGAGAAATTCCTGGATTTTGTATCTCCTACTGCAGGCTTCAAACCAGATGCAATTGTTTTAGTTGCCACTATTAGAGCCTTAAAATATAATGGTGGAACTAAAGATTTTAATGAAGAAAATATCGATGCATTAAGAAATGGTATAGCAAATTTAAGAGTACATATTGAAAACTTACAAAAATTTGGTATTCCAATAGTTGTTGCTCTTAATAAATTTGATACAGACACAGATGCGGAGATAAATTACGTAGTAGATTTTGTAGAAAATATGAATGTGCCTATTTCTATAAACGAAGCATATTACAAGGGTTCAGAAGGTGCATTGGATTTAGCAGAAAAAGTTATAAAAGCTACTGAAATTAAAAGCGAATTAAATACTATATATAATTGGCATGATCCTTTAGAAGTCAAAATTATGAAATTAGCTAAAGAAATATATAGAGCAAAACATGTTGATTATGAAATGGCTGCTAGAAGCAAAATGAAATTCCTAAAAAAATATGGATATGATCATTTACCAGTAATTGTAGCTAAAACACAATATTCAATCTCTGATAATCCTAAAAAATTAGGTGCTCCATCAAATTATAATTTCACAATCAGAGATTTTGAATTATCCGCTGGTGCAGGATTCATAGTTGCGCTAGCTGGAGAAATTATGAGAATGCCCGGATTACCAAAACATTCAAATGCAGAAAAAATAGATGTGGATGCTAAAGGTAATATCACTGGATTATTCTGAGGTGATATTATGATTATTTCAATAGATTCGCTAGCAGAAAAAATAAGAAATAATATTATTAATATTTCAACAAAACATAAATTAAAATTAGTTAGTGTGGCTTTAGAACCAGACAAAGCCACACTTGCTTATTTAAACTCACAAAGGAACTTATCTAAGAAATTGAATATTAATTATGAAATAATAAAAACGAATTCAAAAGAAGAGTTGATAGAAACTATAAAAAAGTTAAATGATAATAGGAACGTAAACGGGATTTTTTTATCTCAACCGTTGCCTTTTGATTCTCATGAAGTATCTATATATATTGATCCTAAAAAAGATGTAGAAGGGATAACTCCCCATAATTTAGGAAATCTTATATATGGAAAATCTATATTTAAACCATGTACAGCAGATTCTGTTGTGAGAATATTGAATAATTTTACTGAGATTGATGGAAAGAGAGTTGCTGTAATTGGTAGAAGTGTGATAGTTGGAATGCCAGTTTCTGTGATGTTAGCAAGTAAGGAAAATAATGCGACTGTGACTATATGTCATAGTCATACTAAAAATATAAAAGAAATTACATTAAATTCAGACATCATAGTTGCTGCTGTAGGACATCCTGAATTTATTACAAAAGATATGGTTAGAGAAAATTCTATAATAATTGATGTTGGTATAAATGTTGTTAATGGAAAAATTGTTGGTGATGTTGAAAAATCCGTGAGAGATATTGCTCATGTAACTGAAGTTCCAGGTGGAGTTGGTGAAATAACCTCACTAATTCTATTCGAAAATCTCACAAAAACCATTTTATATAAATAACAGGGAGTTTTACTCCCTTCAGACTGTTGACAAAGTATTTTCTAAAAAAATAATATAAACGAATACTTGAAAATTCCCAAACTTTCGCTTCGCGAAAATAAAAAACTTTTAACATAAATATTTTGGTTCGAAAAAATTTTAAATATTCTTTGTAAAGCCTTGTATTTATTTTTAATACTATGTATTAAAAATATGTGCGTGAATATTATTTTTGAAAATACTTTGTATTTAATTATATAGTTTGTCTACAAACTGCAGGGAGTTTTACTCCCTTTTATTTATATAATAGAAAAAAGTATCATTCCTATTATCGCAGAACTCAATATTATATAAATAGGATCTAATTTTGTTTTTGTAAATAGTATTAATGCGTATATAGCTATAATAATACTTCCAAAATCTTTTACAAGTAAAACAGGTTTTAATACTGATAAAAATGTCATTGAGATAAGAATTATCGTTCCTAATTTTAAAGACTGCATAATATTTTTCCTATTTAATTTGAGTTTTGATAAAAGCCATTTTGCTATATAATAATATATTATTGCAGGAATAACCAAAAAAATCGTGTTTAATGTTGCTCCCAACAAACCATATTTTAAATATCCAATGTATGTTGCAAGATTTACTGCAACAGGTCCAGGAGTCATTTGGGATATAGAAATAGCCTGTTGTAAAGCTGTTTCTGTTAATAAATTATTTTCCAATATCAATTGTTTTATAATTCCTAATGATGCCCATCCACCACCAAAAGAAATAAAACCTATTTGAAAAAATAATAATATCATTTTAAGCATCTTTATCAAATCCTTTTTCTAAGAAGTAAAAAAGTATTATAGAAGAAAAAAATATTAATACTGTATATTTTGGATAAATAAACATTATTGTAGTCGATAATATGATAATTAATATGTCATATATTTTGGTTTTGGTGGTTTTTAGAAAATCATATAAAATTCCGGCAACCATTCCTATCAATGAAGCATAAGCTCCTTTTGTAAAGGTTAATACAAAATTATTATCGGCATATTTTTTTAATATTGATGCTACTAAAACTATACTAAAAAAGGGAGGAATTAATACACCTAAAGAAGTTATTATCGAACCCTTTATTCCATTTATTTTTTTTCCTATTAACCATGATACTTTAAAAGCAATTGGACCCGGCATTGCCTGAGCAATAGATAATATCTCCTTAAACTCTTCCTCTGTCAATAGTTTAGCTGCAGTTAAATTTTTTAGCATTACGGGAATCATCGCATATCCGCCACCAAGAGCCAATGCTGATATTTTAAAAAACATAAAAAATAATCTTATCAAGCAAAACACCTCTTTCATATAATCTTATTTCCTCTATTTTATCATATTTTTTTATTTTTGAATTTTCTTCTTAATTAAAAAAGTGTATAATATAATCTCAAATAAAAATAAATTTTATTAAGGGAGGAATTGATATGATACCAACACCACATATTGAAGTAGATAAAAAAGGAATTATTGCAGAGACGGTTATTATGCCAGGGGATCCATTAAGAGCAAAATTCATAGCAGAAAACTTTTTAGAAAATCCGGTTTTATTTAATAAAGTAAGAAATATGTTTGGTTATACAGGAACATATAAAGGTAAAAAGATTAGTGTAATGGGTAGCGGAATGGGTATGCCAAGTATCGGAATATACTCATATGAACTTTTTAAATTTTATGATGTTCAAAATATTATAAGAGTGGGCTCATGTGGTGCTTATTCAGAAGAAATTGATTTATATGATGTTATATTGGTTGAAGAATCATATAGCGAGTCTACATATGCTAAAGTAATGGCAGGTATTGAAGATAATATATTAAAACCATCTGAAGAATTAAATAAAAAATTAGAAGAAGCTGCAAAAGGATTAAATATTCCTGTTCATAAAGGTAGAATACACAGTTCTGATGTATTTTATAGGCAAAATTTTGATGATTACAAAAAGATAAGAGATAATTATGGTTGTATAGCAGTTGAAATGGAATCATTTGCATTATTTGCTAATGCACAAGTTACAGGAAAGAATGCAGCATGTTTGTTAACTGTCTCTGATTCATTGGTAACTATGAAAGCTACAACAAGTGAAGAAAGAATGAAATCATTTACAAATATGATGAAAATAGCTTTAGAAATGGCATAATAGAAATCAAAATAAAAGGCGAGCACTTTGTGCTCGTTTTTATTTTTTATGATATAATCTATATATATAGTATGTTTTAAATATAAAATAAAAAATTTGGGTGATAAATATGGAAAACATAATTTTAAAAAACATTTTTAAAAAATCAGAAAATGCAATATTTTATTGGGATAAAAATTTAAAATTAATAAAAGCTAATAAAAAAGCAGCAGAAATACTAGGTTATGATTCTGTGGATGAAATGATAGGTATTCCGTACGAAAAACATATTGATGAAACAGATGAGGAAATTATAAAAAAAATAAAAAATGCTCTTGAAAGTGGAAAGATATTTGAAATATTCGAAAAAAAATATATTTCTAAAAATAATGAAATATTATGGGTAGAAGCCCATCTGTCTCCACTGCAACTTAAAAATGGAGACTTTATAATTCAAGAAATAGACTATGATTTAACTGAAAGAAAGAAACTTGAAGAGAATATTGAATTAGAAAAAGAAAAGTTTAAGCAATATTTCGAACTATCTCAAACAATAAATGTGGTTTTAGATAGTGAAGGGAATATTTATGATATTAATAAAAAAGCTTGTGAAACTTTAAAAATTGCTAAAGAAAAAGCTATAGGGATGAATTGGTTTGATAATTTTATTCCTGAAGATATTAAAGAAAACATAAAAAAAGTATTTATTGATATGGTAGACGGTAGAATTAAACGTGCAGAAAGTTATGAAAACGAAATTATTACAAAAGATGGTGAAAAAAGAATTATATCATGGAAAAACAGTTATATTAAAGAAAATGATGAAGTTATTTATGTAATTTCTTCTGGAATTGATATAACAAGAGAAAAAAAATATTTAGAAAGAATTGAATACGAAAATATTTTTATTAATGAGTTTTTTAAATTATCAAATAAACTATTAAACATTGAAAATAATGTAAATATATTTCAAATTATCATAGATAATCTTATAGAAATAATTCCACATGCTCAAGCAGGAGCATTTGTTCTTTTGAATGATCAAGGGAAATATGTATATAAGGCTATGAACGGATATGAAATTAAATATTTTATTGACGTTAGGTTGAAGAATGAAATAAATGATTTAAATGTTTTAGAACCTTTTTTAGTTGAGAATTGGAGTAAAGAATATAAATATCCGAAAAATGAAAAAAATATATTTGAAAAATATGGAAGAATACATGAAATTAAAGAAACATTATATATTCCTTTAACTGTTAAATGAAAGTTATATGGAGCTATAACATTAGATACATTTAATTATAAATTTGAAGATTATGAACTAAATTTTTCGAAGATTATTAAAACAAATTTAGATTTTTTATTATGGAAAATAGAAGCAGATGAAAAATTGCGTCAAGCAGCTGAATTTGATTATTTAACAAAAGTATATAATAGAAAATCCTTTATGTATAAAATAAAAGAAATTTTAAAACTATCAAAAAGATATAAACAGAAAACATCAATATTATATTTTGATATTAATAACTTTAAACAAGTTAATGATACACATGGACATTTAGTTGGAGATGAAGTTTTGAAATTTTTTACAAATAATATTAAATTATCAATAAGAGAAAGTGATTTACTCGGTAGGATTGGTGGAGATGAATTTGTTTTAGCACTTCCAAATACAGACCAAAACAGTATCAAAATTATTATTGATAAAATACAGAAAAAGTTTAAAAAACCTTTTGAATATGATGGAATAACTATAAAAGTAGGATTTAGTTATGGTTGCGCTATTTATCCTGATGATTCGGATAATATTGATAAATTAATTGAAATTGCAGATAAAAGAATGTATAAATATAAAAGTAATTTCAAAAAAAATCTTTGAGGAGAAGTTATAATGAAAAAACTTCTAGTTTTTACTATTTTTATTTTTTCATTAACTAATGTATTTTCTTATGTATATATGGGAAACAAACAATTATATCCTGGGGAAAATGCTGTGATTCATGGATATAACGAAAATATTATAGAAATGAAAGTATATAAAATAATAGATCCTATGGAAATATTTGTTCAGAAAACAAGAATTAAAGATCTGAACAAATACTTTTTGTATTCTAAAAATATCAGAATAAAAAATAATAAATATTATGAAAAGATAAAAAAAGAAGGAGTATATTTATTTGAATTAAAGGGTAAGGAAACTACATATTATAATATTATTATAATAAGAAAGATAGACTTCATATCTATTTATGATGGTAAAAATCTAAAGTTGAAAGTTGTTGACTTGAAATATGGAAATTTATCTAAAGCTGATGTATTTTTAATAGATAAAAATAATAAAACATTACAATATAAAGATATATCAGAAATTAATGTAAGAATATACAATCTTAAAAAAATTATAGTGAGGAAAAATGATTCATATGCTGTAAAAGAATTTTATAATCAATATAAAATATATACAGATAATAGAATTGTTGTTATTACTGACAAACCTATTTATAAACCCGGAGATAATCTACATGTAAAAATCCATCTTTTCAATGAAAAAGAAAATATATATTCACCAGCCAAAAATGAAAAGGTTACTATAAAATTAAAAGGACCTGATGATTTAAAATTATTTGATAGAGAAATAAGCACTGATGAATTCGGTGGTGCATCATTAGATTACAAATTAAATGTTGAATTACCTGTAGGGTATTATTCTTTAATCGTATCATATGGAAATGAAGAAGAATACCATGGTTTTTATCTTCAGAACTATATTAAACCAGAATACAAAACTTTTTTAAGTGCGGATAAAGATTATTATTTTTCCAATGATATTATACATTTTAAAATAAAATTAAAATACTATAATGAAGAGCCTGTAAAAAACGCACAGGTTGCGTATTATATAAGATTTTATCCTTTAAATTCTAATAATCAAAATATGATATATCATGGAGTTTCTTTTACTAATAATAATGGAGAAATCCATCTTCCAATTAAAGTTAAATCGCAGGATAATGGATATTATGTTTTACAGATAGTATCTACTGATGAGAGTCAAAGACAAATGGAAGATGAATTATCAGTAAAGGTTTATAATGGAAAGTATTTAATAAAAACAAATGATTATTATTATCAGAGTAAATTAAATAATAAATTTACTATTTATGGTACCGTTACAGATATTAATAATAATCCAGTTTCTGGTGATATAAAAGTAGAAATCTTCGATGAATCGAACAATATTATTAAGTCTTCTATAAATTCTTTTGAAAAGAACTTTTCTCTTCCAATTGTACTTGCTAAAGAAGGCTCTTATAAAATAAAGCTCTCATATAAAGATTCTTATACTTATGTATATACATATACTTCTAAATATTATCAAGAAGAAAAAGATATTAAATATGCAATAAAGAATAATATTATACAACTTATAAATTTTAATGGTTATGCTTATTTATGTGGAAGACTTTTATATGATGAAGGAAATATATTGAAAATTCCAAAACAAACATTAGAAAATAATTTATTTGTTGTAGCTTTTTATATAGATAATCATAAAATTATTAAAAAAATAAAGAGAATAGATTTAAATCAAAACAGAAATCTTGTATTTTCAATTAAATTATCTAAGGATACTTATAAACCTAAAGATTTTGTTGAATTAGAAATTCATTCTAATGAAGATGCTGAATTTTCTATTGCTACTGTAGATGAAGCTATTTTTGCTTTATCAAATGATAATTTTGATTTTGAAAAAATATTATATCCCAAATTATATAATCCTGAAATTAGTATAGATACGTCAGATAAATACTTTTTTTATAATATTAGAGCAACATTACCTATATCAAAAAATGCTTTAGCATCTACTAAAGCTGTTAATTCTCAAAAAAGCAATACAAGAGAGTTTTTTCCAGATACCGCATTGTGGTTACCTTCTGTAAAAACAAAAAATGGTTATGCAAAGATTACATTTGAAAATCCTGATTCTATAACCAAATTTAGATTAACAGTCAATGGTGTTTCAAAAAATAGTGTAGGGACTAAAACAAAAAGTTATATATCTACAAAAGATTTTTATATAAGACCAATTTTACCAAAATTTGCTATTAAAGGAGATTCATTTGAATTTCCAGTAATTTTATATAATAATACTAAAAATAATATAAAAATCAATTATAATGTAAATAGTGAATTGAATATTTCACCAAAAGCTGGAGTTGTTGAAATCCCACATAATTCAAGTAAATATATTAAATTAAAACTCAAAACAAGTGAAAAAGGAAAATACTCTATTTTATTTGACTTTAAAAAAGATATAGTAAAGCTCAACTTTAATGTATATAATAACATTTTAAAAAGAAATGAAAAAGAAATTGTTCAGAGTAATGAAGGTAGTGTTTTTGAAGTTAATACATTGATAAAAGATAATATTTATGAATTGCTAAAATATCCATATAATTGTACAGAACAAAGTGTATCTTCCATTTTCCCTGCTGTTTTAAACGGATACAAAAATATTCAAAATAATATATTTAGATTATACAAATATCAAAATGATGATGGTGGTTGGGGATGGTGGCCAAATGATAAATCAAATCCATATTTAACAGCATATGTTTTAGAATTATTTCACTATATTGATAATGTAGATAAAAATATTATTGAAAATGGGTTGAATTATCTAAAAGAAAATATATTAAATTCAAGATATAAAGGGTACGTGTGGTATGTTTTAAAATTATATGGTGTTGAAATTAATATAAAACCAGAAAATGCTTTTGATCTATTATTTCTTTCATTTTATGATAATAATGCTTTTAAAGATTTAAAGAAAAAAATAAAGACTATTAATAACATCGCATATTTAGAATATAATGATAATAATTATTTCATAAGTCCAATTGAAATCAATTCATGGTTATTAAAATTATTATCTGAAAAAAGCGAAAAAGAATTATCCCTTAAAGTATTAAAATATTTATTATTAAATAAATGGTATTCTACAAAAGATAAAGCGAGAGCCACTATCGCGTTGTTAGACTTTTCAGATCTTAAATTTGATAATTTAAAGGTTATAAAGAAAGATATTATAAATAAAGAAAATGTTGATGAAGGTATAAAAATAGAAAAAACTCTATATAAAAACTATCCAATATTTATAACTCAAGATAAAAATAAATACTTGGTGGATGCTTTTATGCCAATAAATAAAAATTATATTCCTGAAAATATAAACATATTGCCTACAAATATAGTAGAAAAGAGAGAAGACGAATATATATGGTTGTATAAAGGTAAAGATGAGAAATTTCAAATATATAATAAATATTTTGAAATATCTAAAGGAGAATTAAAGGTTGATAATACAAATTATGGTCATCCATATTCTTTGAGAGCTTTTAAAAATAAAATATATATTCACACGTCAAAAGGATTATTTGAAATTATATCCAATTCTAAAATTGATGAAAACATAACAGATTTTGCCATATATAACGGCAATATAATAATATTAAAAAACAATCAACTTATTATGAATAATAAAATTATTGAAGTAAATGAAAATATTTATTATATAGATGCACTAAATGGGGAAATTTATTTATTCGGTAATGCTATGTATAGATTAAATAATAAATCTTTAGAGTATATATTACCTATAAGTGCTTCAAGATTATTAGGTGAAAATACATATTATGGTGTAGTTAAATTTGAAGGGAATTCATTACCTTTAATGAATTTTGGAAAATTTAAAATTTCATTTAAAACTGGAGCCCATAAAATATTTATTTCAGATATTTTAAAAACAAGAATAAAATTTATTTCTCAAATACCAGCTTATTTGACATTTGAAGATCCAATTATAGGTGCTTCACAGATTTTGATTAACTATAACGAGAATACAATCAAGCCCTCATATAAATTTTATTATAATTGGTATAATAAATGGAATTACTGGTATAGTGCTTATCAAATAAATAAAAATAAAATTTCATTTTTTTCTAATGGATTTAATAAAGGAGTTTTTGATTATTATTGGAAACCAACGGCTGTAGGTGATTACATGCTTCTACATACTGTAGGTTATTCAATGTATTGGAGTGGTGTATATGGAAGCTCGAAAATTTTTAATATTCATATTTATGATAATTAATTTATTTGGATTTGGATATAAAATCCATATTTATCCAAATAATATAGATTTAGATTATACTTTTGATAAGAAATTTGAAGTGATAATTATAGAGGCGGATACATTATATGAATATAACTTATTAACAAATCAGCCATATTCAAAAGCAGCTATTTATGATCCAGAAAAAAATATTATAATTGCTGAACCATTTTACGTATTAAAGCGACTAAACATTTTTAGAAAAACGCTTATTCATGAACTATATCATTATTATTTAACCAATTTCTATGAGATGAATTATCAATATCAAGAGATATATATAAAGGAATTGGGATTTTAAAATGAAAAGAATATATATTATAATTATTTTTATACTTTTTTTATTTATTAGTTGTAAAAAAGAGTATATTCCTATAGATAAAAATCTAAATGGTTTTGAAGATTCTCTTGAATTTAATGAGGAAGAAAGCAAAATATTTAGAAGTTGGTTTACCAATATAGTTATAAATACTGCTTTGAAGAATAATTTGCCAGAAAATTATAGAGATTGTTCAGGACTTGTAAAATATGCATATAAAGAAACATTAAAAAAGCATGATGTAAAGTGGATTTCAGAGAATCAATATGATGGTCCTATTTTCGAGGATTTGAGATATAATTACTCAAATGTTCCATATTTAGGAGTTAAAATTTTTAGAAAAAGAGATGGAATATTTGATTTAAATAAAATAAATGAAGATTTTTCTTCATATGTTACTGCAAGATATTTAATAGAATATAATTTGGATTTTATTACAAAAGATATAAACAAAGCAAAATCTGGAGATATTCTTGCGTTTTTCCATCCAGAGGATCCTGAATATCCTTATCATTTAATGGTGTTTGTAAAATATAATAATGAAAATTATCTTATATATCATACAGGACCAATAGAAGGTGGCGGATATATAAAAATCGTTAAATTGAAAGATTTTTTTAAATTTGATCCTTCATGGCTTCCAGTTGAAAATAATAAATATTTTTTGGGTGTTTATAAATTTAAAATTTTAATGCTATAATTATGCAACGAGGTGAAATAAATGCTTTTTAAAATAGAAAATGTCTCTCATAATTTTGGCACTCAAGACATCTTTTATGATGTCAATTTGTCTGTTTATGAACATGATAGAATAGCCCTTATTGGCCCTAATGGTTCTGGAAAAACAACATTATTAAAAATTATAAACGGCGAAATAGAACCATTGGAGGGTTCTGTATTAAGAACAAAAAATTTAAAAATAGGTTATTTAAAACAATTCAGAGCCGATGAATTAAACCTTACTCTCTTTGAATATGTATTAAAAGAAATTGAAAAAAATATTAATGAGGAAATGAAAAATAAAATAGTACGTTCTGTATTAAAAGGCATGGGCTTTGAAGAATTTGAATGGGAAAGAAAAATAAACTCGTTAAGCGGCGGGGAATTAACAAGACTTAGCTTAGGAAGAGTCCTTGCAGGAGATTATAACTTATTGATATTAGACGAACCAACCAATCATTTGGATTTATATTCCATTAATTGGCTAATTAATTATTTAAAAAATTATAAAGGAGCTTTAATTTTTGTTTCACATGATAGAAAATTTATAAAAGAATTGTCTAATCGATTCTGGGAGATAAATAATTTTAAAGTGTGGGATTTCAAAGGCAATTACGATCAGTATTTGAATAATAGAAAAAATATGCTCATAAATATTACTACCAGAAAAAAGAATATGGAAAAAGAAATTGAAAGATTAAATGCAATGATAGAGCGTTTTAGAAAATGGGGAACAGAAAAAATGATGAGACAGGCAAAACTCAGAGAAAAAATACGAGATAAGCTCCTAAAAGAATATGAAGAGATTAGTTCTTTAAAAGAAGAACAAGCAATAAAGATTAAAATCCCAGAACCAAATAGAACTGGATATAAAGTACTGGAAGTTAAAAATTTAGTTTTCGGATATACTTCTGAAAAAATTATATTAAAGAATATTAATTTTGAAATTAATGAAAGTGAAAAAATCACTATCCTTGGAAAAAACGGAAGCGGAAAATCCACATTATTAAAATTGCTTATGAATAGAATAAAACCAAATAAAGGAGAGATTAATTGGGGATATAATATTAAAATTGGTTATTTAGACCAGGTTATCTCTTCACTAAATAAATCATTAAATATAATGGATATTATATGGAAAGATGTTCCAGAATGGCAGGATTTCGAAGTTCGAAAATATATAGGCCGCTTTGGTTTTACTGGTGATGATGTCTTTAAAAGTGTTGAAACTCTCAGTGGAGGGGAATTAACGCGATTAGCTCTTGCTAAAGTCATATTACAAAAACCCAATGTATTAATACTGGATGAACCTACAAATCATCTGGACATTTTTACAATTCAAACTTTAGAGGAGACGCTAAAAGAATTTAAAGGTTCAATAATTATGGTTTCTCATGACGAAAATTTAATAAAAAATATCTCCGATAGATTATTTTTAATAAAAAATGGCAAGATATTAGAACATAAGTCTTTTGATGCTGTTTTACCAGAATTATTGAATGATTCTTTTAAAATAAAAAAAGAAAACAAAGAAAATATCAATTATAAAATGAACAAAAAAATTAAAAATAAGATAAAATCTCTTCAAAGAGAAAAAATTTTTTTAGAAAAACAATTTGAAGAGATTATACTTCAAATTGAAAATATTGAAACATTAATGCTTTCTTATTCTCAAAATTATCAAAAACTGATAGGATTAGAGAAAGAAAAAGCTATGTTAGAAAAACAACTTGAAAACATTTCTGAAAGAGAAAATAATATAATTCTTGAATTACAGGAATTAGAGAACATTGGAGGATGATTATATGATTCTTGGTATATACTCCGATCAAAGTGAAAATTTTTTAAATCCAACTAATCCAAAAATCGGAGATGAAGTTACTATTAAAATAAGAGTTCCAAAAAAATATGGTAAAGTTTCTGGTAATTTATATCTTTTAACACAAAAAAATTCAAATAAATACAAACATACTCCTATGCATTTAGAAAATGAAAATGAACTATTTTGGTATTTCTCCAGTAATTTTTTATTAACAGAACGATTTATAAGATATCATTTCGAATTAAATTTTATAAATCATAACAAAAAAATAAAATACGATGCCAGAGGAATTGTTGAGAATAGGCATATTGAAGATTTTGTTATTATCCCTGAATTCGAAGTCCCAAAATGGGCTATTGGTGCTATTTACTATCAAATATTCCCTGATAGATTCTATAACGGAGATCCTTCAAATGATCCTGTTGATGGTGAATATATTTATGATGGAGAACCCATAAAGAAAAAACAATGGAATGAGCTACCCCATCCTACCAAAGGGCATAAAGAATTTTATGGTGGTGATTTACAGGGTATAATAGATAAATTAGATTATCTTAAAGACCTTGGTATTGAGGTAATATATTTAAACCCAATATTTGTTTCTCCAAGCCCTCACAAATATGATACTCAGGACTATGACCATATAGATCCACATTTAGGAATAATTATTGAAGATACAAATAATATGGAAGAAAAATATAAAATTAGAACCACCTCTAAAAAAAATTTAATTGAAAGTGATAAATTATTTAAGAAATTAGTGGATGAAGCACATAAAAGGAATATTAAAATTGTGTTAGATGGTGTATTTAATCATTGTGGTTCTTACCATAGATGGGTTAATGAATATAAAATATATGGAGAAGATATTGGTGTTGCAAATAATCCAAATGTTCCAGAATCTGAATATTTCTATTGGAATAAAGATGGATATGAAGGATGGTGGGGATACAAATCATTACCAAAATTAAATTATGATAAAACAATGCTTGTATGGAAATACATTTCTGAAATTGGCAAAAAATGGGTTAGTCACCCATATAATGCTGATGGTTGGAGACTTGATGTTGCCAGAGATCTTGGAAAAAGAAAATCTGTTAACAAAACATTCTGGAGATATTTTAGAAAAATTGTTAAAAGAGCAAATAAAGATGCTATTATTTTTGCAGAAGATTATGAATCACCAAAAGAGTGGATAGAAAATCTTTCCTGGGATGGAGTTATGAATTATATTGGTTCTATGGATCCAATAAGTTACTTCTTAACAGGCACAGAAAAACACAATGATGATTTTAAACCTGACTTGATAGGAAATTCTGAATGGTTTATTAATCATTTAAGATGGGCATGGAGTCAATTGCCTTTAAACTCAAAATATGTTTCTTTAAATCAATTGAGCAACCATGATCATTCAAGATGGGCCACTCGAACCACAAAAAAAATTGGCCGAGTATATTCTGCAGGTCATAAAGAAGCTGAAAATAACATTGATTGGGAAATATTTAAAATTGGTTATTTGATGTCATTTACACTCCCCGGGGCTCCTGGATTATATTATGGTGATGAAATTGGATTGGCCGGATGGACAGATCCTGATAACAGACGAACATTTCCATGGGAAAAATTAAATGAAACTGAATATCAAAATCGTTTGACTTTTATGAAAAATATGATACAATTCTATAAAGAACATTTTTCCTTAAGAAACGGATCTTTAGAATTCTTAAAATGGGATAAAGGCTTTATATCCTATGGAATATGGAATAATAATGAACATATTGTTGTTATTATCAATATTAATGATACACCTTATAAATTTGAAATTCCCGTATGGCTTTCAGAAATTAAAAATGGTAAATTAAAAGTTGTTTTTAATACAAAAAGTGTTGAATTTAAAGAAATTGAAGCATATAATGGCATAATAAAGGGAAATATACCAGAAAAAACTGCCATTGCATTTAAAAAATTATGATTTTTTGTGATATAATAAAATGTAAGAGTGGAAGGAGGAATATCATGAAAAAAGAAATTTATGGAAATAGTGCAACAATTTTTTTACAGGGAAGAATCGACATAAATAACTCTGAAGAGTTAAGAGATGAATTAAATGAATTAGCAGAAAACGGAATAAAAAGAATATTTATAGATATGTCAGATTTAGATTATATTGATAGTAGTGGGTTAGGAAGAATTTTATATTTTTTCATGAATTATAAGAAAAAAGGTGGTTCAATGGAACTTCACAATGTAAGAAATGAAAATGTAAAAAAAGTAATTGAAATTGTTAGATTAGATAAGATAATTCCTGTAAAGGAATATAATGTAGATTAAAATCTTCCTTCGGGAAGATTTTTTTATTTTTAACAAAAAGTGCTTTTAATTTTAAATATTATATGGCATAAATAACATTAGATATATACAATTTGTATATATCTAATGTCATAGACTGCCGACAAAGCATTTTCTAAAAAAATAATATAAGCTAATACTTAAAAATTCCCAAACCTTAGCTTCGCAAAAATGAAAAATTTTTAATATAAATATTTTGGTTCGAATAATTTAAAATATTTTAGGTATATACAATTTGTATATAATATTAAGGAGGGGTTCGTGTGGCTCATATAAAAATTGCTATATATACAACATCAAGATGTCCATGGTGTAAAAAAGCAAAAAGATTCTTTAAAGAACTGGGTATCCCTTTTAAAGAATACAATGTAGAAAAAGATCAAAAAGCTGCTGAAAGAATGGTAAGAAAAACAGGACAAATGGGAGTTCCTGTAATTGAAATTGGCAATCAAACAATTGTTGGGTTCGATAAGGCAAAAATCGAAAGATTGTTGGGAATATAATAATTATTTTACCTTTTTAAAAATAACCTGCGCAAAAGCGCAGGTTATTTGTTTACAATTCAAAATATAACTCAAACTCTTTTGGTAAAGGTATTGAATAAATCATATTAGCTTCTTTCTGTTTTATCTCAATCCACTTATTTATCAAAGACTCTGGAAAAGTTTTTAAATATTCATTATCTTTTTTAAGGCCTTTCATGACATTCTTTAAATCCAATGGAAATTCTTTTTCATTTTCCCCTTTAGAATGAAATCCCATTTCTACTGGATCATAATTATTTTTTATTCCATTAATCCCCGCTAATACCATTGCTGATAAAAAGAAATATACATTTGCTGTAGCATCTCCTGTTCTAAATTCAATTCTTGTATCCGCCTTGCTTAAATATCCCGGAATTCTTATAGCGGCACTTCTACTTCCTTTTGAAAATGATGCAGAGATAGGAGCTTCAAAACCAGGAACTAATCTTTTATATGAATTTGTTGAAGGATTAGACCATGCAAGTAATGATCCACTTAAACTATGATATAAGATGCCAGCTGTATAGCTTAAAGCTAAATCACTTAAATTATATAAAGAATCCCCTACAAACAAACTTTTTTCTTCTTTTTCAAGATATTGATGTACGTGCATTCCATTTCCAGGCATATTGTATAACGGTTTTGGCATAAATGTTACATATAACCCATATTCATTTGCTATCCTTCTAATTAGGTATTTCGCCAAGGTGACATTATCCGCTGCATCCACTAAACTCATAAAATTTAATTCTATCTCATGCTGAGCAATTCCAACTTCATGATGATGATATTTCACCGGAATCCCAGCATTTTCCAATACTTTAACTATTTCATTTCTTAAATGAAAATGAATATCATATGGATCGTTTAAATGATATGCCGAACCATGTGCCCTTGGATAATCATGCCCTTCTCCTAATCCTTCTGGATTTTCTACACTATAATATGATTCTGTTTCTGATGTTTTATAGTTTACTTCATCAAAAATATGAAATTCAAGCTCAACAAGCATCTTAATATCATCTGCAATTTTAGATTCTTTAATATTTTTTAATGTTTCTTTTGCTATACTTCTTGGATATTGATCAAAAAATTTTCCCATAGATGGACTAATAACATCTGAAAACAAATGAACTATTTTCATCCCATCATTTTCTTCCAGATATATCTTATCAAGATCAGGAATTGAAACCATATCAGAATCTGTAACCTTTGCAAATCCATAATTAGATGCATCAAAACCTATCCCTTCTTTGAAAATTTTTTCACTTATATAGCTTTTAGGTAAAGTTACATGTTTCAATTTCCCATATATATCTACAACCATAATATCTAAAAAATCATAATCTTCTGGGATTTTATCAATCTTAAAAAAACTAAACATTTTTTCACCTCCAAAAATTATTTCCATTATACTATATCATCTTTGAAATTTTTTTCATAGTTCTATTATTTAATCTATCGAGTTATTGAAAACGAATATTTCTATTTATAATTATCAAAAATCATTTTTTGGAGAATTTCGTTTATTTTTTTAACTTAATTACTTTTATTGAAATTATTGAGACCAAAACAAATGAAATTATAGGAATCAAATAACTGTATATTATTGAATAATCACCTATAAATCCCATAGTGGTCGTTATTGAAGCTGCACCAAATCCAATACCAACAGAAACCATACCTGAAACCAATCCAACTTCTCTATGGGATAAATTTGAATTTAAATATTTCTGTGTTGCAGGAAAAATAGGACCTAATAAAATACCTAAGAATGAAAATATATATGGCGAATAATTACCAAGAAAAAAAATCGAAGATAGCGCTCCAGCGGAAAAAAGTGCTGAAATCAACGTAATTTTTACTTTTAATTTATTATAAAGAAAATCGGTTAATACCCTTCCAATAGTAAAAAATACCCAAAACATACTTATAAAAATAGATGCATATTCTTTAGAATAATGAAAGTGATTATAAAAAAGATTTGATGACCATGTAACTATCCCAATTTCAGAACCAGAATATAAAATAAATATTGTTATCATATACAAAACAAATTTTTTTCTTAATACTCCAAAAGCTTCTAAAAAATTAAATGCTCGATATTTAACATTTTCAGGAGATTTTTTTATTACCATAAATAGAAATATAAATAAAAAGGTTACTAAATAAAAATAAAATGGCAATTTATAATTTAATTTATTTTTCAAAATATAGGAAATTACTAAAGGCCCAACTATACCACCAAAACCAAAAAAAGCATGAAGCAGTCCATATTTCTGGTATTTTTCTGGCAAATGATCAAACATTGAAATTAAAGACAAAATAGTTTGACCCATTGATGCACCTATAAAAAACATTGAAATTATTAAAATATAAACATTATAAGAAAAAATAAACAAAATTATACCTATTATTTCAAAACCTAACCCGATTAATATACTGTTTCTCAACCCAAGTATAGCAATAATAAATGCTCCTATAATAGAAACAATAATATTTCCCACAGTTCTTGAAAGAGGTATAAAAGATGATATACCTATTGATATAGAATAATTAGATTGTAAAGTAGTCATTAGTGGCGGAATAGAATTTACAATTATAGCAAGAAAAAATATTGTAATAAATATTAATCTCTGCTCATTTTTATGAGTCATATCTTCCTCCTTTAAAAATAGAAATTTTTATTGTATAATATTATAGCAGATAAACTATGGGGGTGCAATATGAAAAAATTTCTTTTATTTATATTCCTTTTAATACTTTTTATTTTCCAGAGTTGCTCAATATTTAATACTGATTTCAAAAAAAATAGTTTTGATAAAATAGTTAAAAACAATAAAAAATTTAACGTATCTATAAAAAATAATAAGTTTATCGTTTCTAAAAGATTCAGAATTCCTTTTAAAGTTTATGCTTTAAATACGTATTCATCAACACCTTCAGAAGTTATAGATAAAATCAAAATACTCCCAGAAACAAAAAACGCAACAATAAAAATTTATAAAAATTATTTAGATTTCAGCAATTTTACAACAGCGGGAACATATACAGTGTTATTTTATCATTCTAAAATATCCACTTCATTAACTTTAACCTTATTTCCTGACAAACCTGAAAAATTAAATATAGAAACACCAGAAAATATATTTTTTGCATCTGAAAAAGTAAAAATACCTTTTAAACTATACTATACAGATCAGTATGGAAATAAAATATTAAACTCTTTTGATAATATTTCTATATTTCCATATGTGAAAAATACAATAAAAAAAATAGATAATGAAAACTATGAATTAGAACTATATAACATAACAAAACCTGGAAAATATATCTTCACATTACAAATAAATAATTTATTCAAAAAAAATATCTCATTTAAGATTATTTCAGGTAGCCCGAATTCAATTAATTTCGAGAAAAATACTATATATCTTGCTACTTATTATGATGACACCTCACATTTTCCACCAAAAAATGCTGTAGTTAAATATACTCTTTTAGATAAATTTGGCAACATAACAAAATTATATAATCTTAAATATAAGATTATTTCTGAAAATATATTAAATCCAAAAATAAATATAAAAAACAATAATATAGAAATTATTTCAAATGTTTACCCAGGAAAATACAAAATAGAATTTTATTACAATGACAAAAAATTAAATGGAACTCTCGAAATAAATATCATAAGTATCCCACGGAAAATTATTTTTATAGATAAAGATATAAATAATTCAATATACTTATCTTTCGCAATTCAAGATGGAAATACAAACTTTGCTAATAATATTATTATTAATAAAATCATCATAAGAACAAATAAAACTCAAATTTTAATAAATGATAAACTTAATAAATATCTAAAAAGAAAAGATAATATATTTATTTTAGATCATTTTCCATTAAATGATTATTCATCTAATATAGAAATAACATTTTATATATCATCAAAAATTTTTAATTATACAAAAAAAATTACAGAAAAATTATATTAGGGGGTGTTTTATATGAAAAAGTTTAGTTTAGTTTTAATACTAATTTTAAGTGCAGTAATATTTGCTGGAACATTTTATAATCCTTTGGGCCCAACATTATTACCTGCAGCAGGGTTATATATTAATAAAGTCCCCACCTTACAAACATATTATTGGAGAAATCTCGATCAGGCACAAACATTGGTATTAAAAGAACAAGCAGATTTTATAGTTTTGCCGGTAGCTTTAGGTGTAGAATTAATTAACAAAGGAGCTAATTATAAATTAGCTGGCGTTTCATTATGGAAAACTTTCTATCTTGTATCTTCACAAAATATAAATAATGTTGAGGATTTAAAAGGCAAAAGAATTGTCACTCTTCATGGCCCAGGCCAAACTGCTGATGTGATATTAAAAATTCTTAAGAAAATGAAAAATATAGATTTTGAGATAGTATATGTTACCAGCGGCCCTGAAATAATTCAATTATTGGCTTCCGGAAAAGAAACAATTGCCGTTCTACCAGAACCTTTTGTATCCCTCGCAGAAATCAAAACAAAAGGCAAAATTAAAGTTCAAATTGATTTTCAAAAATTATATGCAAATTTATTCAATTTAAAAAATGAAAGGATTCCTATAGCTGGAATATTCGTATCAAACAAAAAATTTGAAGAAAATCCTAATTTTGTCAAACGGGTATTAAACGCTTACGAATATTCTGCAAACAATTTTTATAAAAACAATTTCGAAGATGCTGTAAATTATGTGTTTAAAATCATGCAAACTATGCCAAAACCCGTTTTAGAAAAAGCTGCTTCAAGATCTGAAATTTTTTATACTAAAGACATTAAAGAAATAACAGATTTATATTTAAAAAATTTATTAGAATACGGTGCTATTTCTAATATTCCAAAAGATTTATATCTAAATTATTAAGGAGATATTTATGGATAAAATTTTTCTCAATGAATTTGAAAAACTATATGATATTGTTCAAAGGAATATAGATAAGTGCCCCTGGGTAAAATCTATAAATCTTAATATTATGATAAACGAAGCCTCTTCTGAAATTACTGAGATAGAAGAGGCTTTAAATAAGAATGACATTAATAACATTGAAGAAGAGATCGGAGATTTAATATACGATGCTCTTTTAATATTAAAAATTGCTGAAAGAGATTACAACATTTCATCTCATAAAGCAATAAAGCGGGTTGTTTCAAAAATTTCAAATAGAAAACCCTGGCTATTTTGGAATAAAAATATATCCTATGAAGAAGCATCTAAAATATGGCATGAAAGAAAAAAAGCAGAGAAGAAGTCGGGTGAGAATATTGACTAAACTCTATTTAAGCGATCTTCATATTGGAAATGGGAGCAAAAAAGATGATTTCAGATATGATAGTGAATTAATTAAAATTTTAGAAGATTTAAATGAAGAATCAAACAATGAATTGTATATTGTAGGTGATGGATTTGAAATACTTCAATCATATGAAAACAATGGAAAAGTAAACGATGTAAATGAAATTATAAAAAATCTTGATTTTAATTCTATACTTTCTGAAATTGAAAATAGTCACAGTGATTTAATAAAAGCATTTAGAAATTATTCACGAAAAAATAAGATACATTATATTGTCGGAAATCATGATTATTATTTATTATTTGATGAAAAAATTAAAAATAGCTTTCAAGACTTTTTAGGAGACAATATAGAAATACACCCTTATTATTATGATGAAAAATGGGAACTCTTTATTATTCATGGAAATCAATTTGATGCACTTAATAGGTTATCTATTACTGAAAAAGGGAAAATACTTCCTCCATATGGGGAAATAATGGAAAAATTTATTTCAAAATATTTTGATAGTGAAGTTTTAAAGGTTTTACCCGATGAGATATTGATGGATTATGACAATATAGAACCCAAAATGGATATATTCTTGTGGCTTGAAGAAATAAGAAAAAAATATTCCATAGGCTTGGACCTGGAATATAAATGGATTGACATGTTTGTAAAATTTGTAAGAAGCAAAGAATCAAAAGAATGGTTAAAAACAAATTATCCTTTAATGCATTTTTTTTCTTATTTATTTATCAATAAAATAGGTGGTATAAAGTTTGGAGAAAGTCTTGTTAGACTAATAAGCTCTTTACGTGGAGCAAAAAAAACAAATTATTTAATGGAAAATGTAAAAAAAATATTATACAAAAACAGAACTATACCTAAAAAATATTGTATAGGTTATTCCGAAGAGGATATTGTTATACCTTCAAAATTACAGGGAATAATTATGGGACATATACATGTTCCAGCATACGAAATTTTTCCAAATAATAACGAGGAAGAAGTTTTCTACTGCAATCTTGGAAGTTGGAAGCATACCGTAAAAAAAACAACTGTTAAAAACAAAACAAAATTTTTAAAAAGAACTCAAATAAGTTATTTTATAGTAAAAGAAAGTAACAAAAGCTTGAACACTCAATTTATCATAAAAGATATGATATAATTAAGGAGGAACATTATGAATATTGGAATTATTGGATCAGGAAGCTGGGGAACCTCGATTTCCAAAGTGCTTTTAAATAATGGACATAATATAAAAATATGGACCAGAGATGAACACGTTTTCAATTCACTAAAAAATGGAGAAAACCCATATTATTTACCAGGCATATCTATACCAAAATCTATAATCCCAACATTAAAATTAGAAGAAGTTATTTCTGATAGCGAATTAATTGTTTTAGCTATTCCAGCTCAAGCTATAAGAAGTATTGCCGAGCAAATAAAACCATTATATAGCAATCAAATTATTGTAAATTTAGCAAAAGGTCTTGAAATTTCCACTCAAAAAAGAGTTAGTGAAATTTTAGATGAGGTTTTGAAAATAAATAAATATGTTGTTTTAAGTGGCCCCAGCCACGCTGAAGAAGTTGCACGAGATATACCAACAAGTATTGTTGCTGCTTCAAATAATATGGAATTAGCAAAAATTGTCCAAGAAAATTTTAGCAACGTTTCTTTTAGAGTATATACTAATAATGACATAGTAGGTGTAGAGCTTGGTGGAGCTATAAAAAATGTAATAGCAATTTCTGCAGGTATTATAGATGGTATTGGTGGCTGGGATAATTCAAAAGCTGCATTAATAACGCGAGGACTTGCAGAAATAACAAGATATGGCATAAAAAAAGGTGCAAAAAAAGATACATTTTCTGGTTTGGCTGGACTTGGAGATTTAATCGTAACATGTACTAGCCAACATAGTAGAAATAGATATGTTGGTGAAATGATAGGAAGAGGAAAGAAATTAGATGAAATAATAGAAAATATGAACATGGTAGCTGAAGGTGTTTATACTGTTAAGGCCTTATATGAAGAAATTAAAGATTTAAACATAGAAATGCCTATAACTGAAAAGACTTATGAAGTTCTTTATTTAAACAAAGATCCAAGAAAAGCTATTCATGAATTAATGATGAGAGAACTAAAAGATGAAAATTGACCTTTACATTTGATAAGGAGGGAGAAACACATGGAAAAGATGGTATATTTTTACGGCGGTGGTATCGCTGAAGGTAGCGCAAAAATGAAAAATTTACTTGGTGGTAAAGGTGCAAACCTCGCAGAAATGGCAAGAATGGGGTTACCAGTTCCTGCAGGTTTCACAATCACAACAGAAGTTTGTGACTATTATTGGAAACACGATAGATCATTCCCAGAAACATTAGAAGCAGAAGTTGAAGCTGCATTAAAAAGATTAGAAGAAGTTTCAGGTAAAAAATTTGGAGATAAAGATAATCCTTTATTAGTATCTGTTAGATCAGGTGCTGCTGTATCAATGCCTGGTATGATGGACACAATCTTAAACTTGGGTTTAAACGATGAAACAGTCGAAGCTTTAGCAAAAAACACAGGAAACCCAAGATTTGCATATGACGCTTACAGAAGATTTATGCAAATGTTTGGTGATGTTGCATTAGGTATTCCTCATCATGACTTTGAAGAAGCATTAAACAAAGTAAAAGAAGAAAAAGGTGTTAAATTAGACATCGAATTAGAAGCAGAAGATTTCAAAAAAGTTGTTGAATTATACAAAGAAATCTACAAAAAAGCCGGAAAAGAATTCCCGCAAGATCCTAAAAAACAATTATGGATTGCTATAGAAGCTGTATTTGGCAGCTGGATGAATGAAAGAGCTATTAAATACAGAGCTATAAACGGAATTAAAGAAGGAGAATTATTAGGTACAGCTGTTAATGTTGTTATGATGGTATTCGGTAACATGGGTGATGACAGTGGAACTGGTGTATGTTTCACAAGAGATCCTAATACAGGTGAAAAAGTAAAATATGGTGAATACTTACCTAACGCACAAGGTGAAGACGTTGTTGCTGGTATCAGAACACCATATCCATTAGAAAAATTAAATGAAATTTTACCAGATGTATATAAACAATTGATCGATATAATGGATATGTTAGAACATCACTATAAAGATATGCAAGATATTGAATTCACAGTTGAAAAAGGTAAATTATATTTCTTACAAACAAGAACAGGAAAAAGAACAGCAAAAGCTGCTATTAAAATCGCTGTAGACATGGTTAAAGAAGGTTTAATTGATAAAGCTACAGCTGTTATGAGAGTAACCCCAGATCAAATTGATAAACTATTACACCCTGCATTTGACGAAGCAGAAATCAAAAAGGCTCAAGAAATTGGAGAAGGTTTACCTGCATCACCAGGTGCTGCAACAGGTAAAGTGGTATTCAGTGCAGATGAAGCAGAAGAATTAGCAAAAGAAGGAACTCCAGTTATCTTAGTTAGACCTGAAACAAGCCCAGAAGATGTTGGAGGTATGAATGCTGCTGAAGGTATCTTAACAGCTACAGGTGGTATGACATCACATGCTGCTGTTGTTGCAAGAGGTATGGGTAAACCAGCTATCGTTGGCGCTGAAGAAATCGTTATTGATGAAGAAGCAAAAGAATTCGAAGCAAGAGGAGTTAAAGTAAAAGATGGCGACTGGATTTCTATAGATGGTACAACAGGTAAAGTTTACTTAGGAAAAGTTAAAACAATAAAACCACAAGGTTTAGAAGGTGAAGTTGCTGAATTATTAAACTTTGCAGATGAAATTAGAGTATTAGGTGTAAGAGCTAATGCTGATATTCCAAGAGATGCTAATGTTGCTAGAAACTTTGGTGCAGAAGGTATCGGATTATGTAGAACTGAACACATGTTCTTTGAAGGCGACAGAATCCAAAAAATGAGAAGAATGATTGTATCTAAAACAGTAGAACAAAGAGAAGCTGCTTTAGAAGAATTATTACCATTACAAAAAGAAGACTTCAAAGGATTATTTGAAGCTATGGAAGGGTTCCCTGTAACAATCAGATTATTAGATCCACCATTACACGAATTCTTACCACAAGACGAAGAACAAATGAAAGAATTAGCTCCACAATTAGGTATTACAGTTGAAGAATTAAAAGAAATCGTTGAAAACTTACATGAATTCAACCCAATGATGGGACATAGAGGTGTAAGATTAGCTATTACATATCCAGAAGTTGCAGTAATGCAAACAAAAGCTATTATTATGGCTGCAATTGAAATGGTTAAAGAAGGTAAAAAAGTTAAACCAGAAATTATGATTCCATTAGTAGGAACAGTAAAAGAATTAAAATACTTAGATAAAATCGTTAGAGAAACAGCAGATAAATTAATTGAAGAAGCAGGCGTTGATTTAGATTACAAAGTTGGTACAATGATTGAAGTTCCAAGAGGAGCTATTACAGCTGATGAAATTGCAGAAGTTGCACAATTCTTTAGCTTCGGTACAAATGACTTAACACAAATGACATTAGGATTCTCAAGAGACGACTACGGTAAATTCATCAACGATTACATTGAAAAAGGAATTTATGAAAAAGATCCATTCAAACACGTTGATCAAACAGGCGTTGGCAGAATGGTAAAAATTGCAAAAGATTATGGTAGATCAGTAAATCCAGAATTAAAATTAGGTGTTTGTGGTGAACACGGTGGAGATCCAGAATCAATCGAATTCTTCCACAAAACACAATTAGATTATGTAAGTTGTTCACCATACAGAGTTCCAATTGCAAGATTAGCAGCAGCACAAGCAGCTGTTAAATTCAAAAGAGGAAAATTTGTAAATTACGCTGACTAATAATAAAATTAACTCCGGGAGAATATTCTCCCGGTTTTTTATTCTATATATTCCTCATATATTTTATCACCCAATTTATTTATACCTATTTATCGGTATTAAAAATAACCTTTTGTAAATCACCTTCTATATTATCAAGATACCAATCCATCTTTAAGAGTTCTTCATCAATCAAACTTTCATCTCTATCAACTATTAAATTTTTATTATTATCATAAATTGGCCCACTAAAAATATCAAATTCATTATTTTTTATTAATGATTTCATAACACCTACTAATTTTTCTGTTTGACCTGGAATTATGTCTTTATTTTTATACAATTTGACTATTTTTTTGTCCATTCCATACCAATATTTTCTTAAATCCTCAAGATGTTTAGACGTTGTTATAATCCATTCATTATTCAATAACCTACTAACAATCTTTTTATAAAATCTACCCCATTTCCAATATGCAGAAGCTATGTATGTATCTGGTGTAATCTCTTTGTTTATTACATTATAACCAATTGTATAAACTTTGTATTTATCAGCAATAATTTGTGGAATAATAGAATCCATATTTGTTGCGAGAATATCAATTCCTTCTTTTATTAGCTCCAGCGTTTTTTCGTTTTCTATATCATGATCTATCCATTTATTTGTCCACTTCACCAATACTTTTGCATATGGGTTTACTGTCTTAACTCCTAATGCAAAAGCATTCAGTCCTCTTACAAATAAAGGTAGTGGATATGGGGCAATATAACCTATTTTATTTTTTCGTGTCATGGTCCCAGCTATTATTCCTGTTAGAAATCTTGGTTGATAAATTCTTCCAAAGTACACAGATAAATTTCTATAACTCTTATACCCTGCGCAATTTAAAAATTTTATATTTGGAAATTCTATTGCCGCTTTATAAGTAGAATCCATAAAATCATAACTGGTTGTTATTATTAAATTATAATTTTGATTAATTAATTCTTTTATTACATCATAAGATTTATCTTTTTTCACATTTTCAACATAAAATGTTGTTATTTTATCTTCAAATACCTCTTCTAAATATTTTCTTCCTGATTCATGAGCCTGAACCCATGTGCTTTCTTCAATATAATTTCTATATAAGAATGCTATATTTAACTTTTTTTCAACTGTTGATTTTATAAATGGTGAAAAAACTTCTTGAATCAAGTTTCTTTTCTCTTCAAAATATATTTCTTCTAATTCTTTAATAACTGTTTTTAACCTTAATCTTAATTCTTTTTCTAAAGTATTTTTTTCTATTCCATATTTTTTCAAATAATACAAAAACGCTTCTCCTGTCGTAATCGGTAATTTTTCACCATTCAATTCATGATAAATCTTTCTAAACTCCCAATATATTGATTTTTCAAAAAATCTAATAAATTCATCTCGTTCCTCATTATTTTTTTCTATATAATTAAATAATATATTTTCTAGCTCTTTAAAACCACCTTCTCTTTTAAACCATATCATATTTATCTTTGTTTTTTCATAAAATTCCAAAAATTCATAATATATTCGTATATTCAAATCCATCTCATCATATTTTGGTATAAGCCTTTTAACATTAGCCATTATAGACGGAGAATCAAGATATTTCAATACACTTGTTCTTTTATTCCCTTCTACTATGTAAAATTTATTTAAATATTCATAAGCTATTACAGCATCCCTAATGCCTTCTTCTTGTTGAGCTTCAAAAAGATTCATCCATTTTATAGCAAATTCCGTATCTTCCTCTAAAAGAGGCATAAAGTTTTTAGCAAAAGCACTTCTCCTTGAATCATAAAACGTTCCCTTCACTTTTTTAATTGGTACTTCAATAGTTCCTAAAGTAACCTCATTAATAATATTTTTATCTTTTAACAAATTTTCAAGTGATGGCAAATGCCCATCTTTCCCTCTGCTTTCCCAATATATTAATTCTCTTTCTCCCATCTTTTTAGCTGTTCTATATTCTTTAGAACTATCATATCTGATATTATTCATATTATCCTCTCCCCATTAGTTAAAGAAAAATATCTTTAAATCGAATAACTCCTTCCTCACCTCTAATTTCCACTATTTCTTTTTTGATTTCATCATATTTTACATATTTATATGGAACCACATTAAGCAAATAAGACTTTTTACCTTTATAATGAACAATAAAATTCAATAATTGGTCCGTATATCTTGGATGAATATGGCCATAAAACCATATTTTAGGAAAAAATTTTTTATAAATTAATTCCATTAGTTTTGAACCCTTATGGTATGAACTCACTTCCTTTTCAAACATATTCTCCAAGCCGGGTGGAGAATGTGTAATTAATATATCTATATTTTTTATGAATTTAAAATTTCTATTTCGTTGAAGCTTTCTTTTAAAAGGTTTTACATCTTTCTCTGAAAAATGAAATGGCTTCTTACCATATGAAAAAGCCCCAGAAAAACCTCCAATATAAACATTAGATTTAATATTAAGTCTTTTTTTCAAATTTTCTATTTCCTCATGAAGTATAATCATTCCTTTATATATGTTAGAATATCCAGATAACTCCACTTCAAAAAGGTTTTTAAAATATTTTTTATCATGATTACCGTAAATCATATAACCTATTTTTGGGCTTAATGTATTCAACAAATAATCAAGATATCCTGGAGATAAATCTCCACACCCCAATAAAATATCACATTTTTTTATTTTTTTCGGTAAATAATTCCTCTCTTCATCAGAAACAGCAACTATTTCAATCATAATATCCTTCTTTCTATTTTTTTATATTATAACATATAAAAAAATTTTTACTCAGATTGATAACAAAGTATTTTAAAAAAATAATATGAGCGAATACTTGAAAATTCCTAAGCATTTGCTTCGCAAAAATTTAAATATTGCAAAAACACTTATTTTAAACATTATTTAATTATATTTTTTATTTTCGCGAAGCGAAAGTTTAATGCGTAGCATTAAAAATACGCTAATGTGTTATAATATTATGTTAATATAAAAATAAAAGGAGGTAGAATTATGAAGTGGGATTTAACATTTTTTTATGACTCTCCAGAAAGTGAACAAATAAAAAAAGATTTTGAAAGCGCAGTTTCTAATGCGAAAACTTTAAAAGAAAAATATTATAGTAAACTTTCATCGGAGGATTTAACAGCAGAAGATATAAGGAATTTCTTTAAAGATTTAGAGCAAGTTATTGAAAAACCTTATTATGCTATACAATATGCGCATTTGTTATATGCAGAAAATACTCAAAACAAACAAGCTCAAAAACTTGTAGCTATGGGACAAGATTATTTAACTAAAGGGGAAATAGAACTATCTTTCTGGAAACCTTTATTATTAAACCATCCTATAGAAAAATTAGAAGAATGGAAAAATTCTGAAGATTTAAAAGAATACAAACATGTCATGGAAAAACTAATTAAAGAAAAACCCCATGTTTTAAGTGAAGATGCTGAAATGGTATTATCTGCATTACAACCAGCTGGAAGAGAAGCATTTGATTTATTATATGAAAAATTGACTTCTTCATATAATTTTGAAATAGAAATTGATGGTGAAGTTAAAAAAATGACAGGACCTCAAATTAGAGCTTTAAGACAAAGTCCAAATAAGAAATTAAGAAGAAAAGCTATGAAAATGTTCTTTGAAAGATATAGTGAGGATAAAATTATTTTAGAAAGCACCTTTAATTCAGTAGCTAAGTATTATGATACTGAAGCAAAATTAAGAAATTACCCAAAACCCATTTCAATGAGAAATATGGCAAACGAAGTTAGTGATGATATTGTAGATATGGTTATAGAGGTGACAACTAAACAAACACCTATGGTTCATAAATATTATAAATGGAAAGAAAAATATTTAGGACATGAATTAACTTTAGCTGATATTTATGCACCATTAGATCCTGTAAAAAAAGAAGTCCCTTTTGAAAAAGCTAAAGAAATTGTTTTAGACTCATATTATGAATTTGACGAAGAAATCGGAGATATTGTAAAATCATTCTTTGATGAAAATAGAATACATTCAGAAATTGTTCCTGGGAAAAGAGGAGGAGCTTTTTGTTCATATAATATTCCAAATTATAAACCTTTTGTTTTATTGAATTATACTGGAAACATGAGGGATGTAATGACTTTAGCTCATGAGTTGGGACATGGCGTTCATGGAACATTATCTTCAAAACAAAATTTATTGAACTACCATACCCCTTTAACAATGGCAGAAGTTGCTTCTGTTTTTGGTGAAATGTTAGTAATGGATAAATTATTAAAAGAATTAGATGAGGAAGAGAAAAAGATTTTTATAGCTTCAAAAATAGAAGATATGTTTGCAACTATGTTTAGACAAAATATGTTTGCAAGATTTGAAATACAATCTCATCAAATGATTGATGAAAATGGTATGGCTACATGGGAGGAATTATCAGAATTATATGAAAAAGAATTAAAGATCATGTTTGGAGATTCTGTGAAAATCACTGAAGAATATAAATATGAATGGAGTTCTATTCCTCATATGATAGGTGTTCCTTTCTATGTATATGCATATAATTTCGCTAATTTGTTAGTAATTGCATTATATGAAAAGTATTTAGAAGAGGGAAAATCTTTTGTACCAAAATATAAAGAATTATTATTAAGTGGAGGTAATGATGCTCCAGAAGTATTATTGTCTAAATTAGGTATTGATATAACAAAAAGAGAATTCTGGGAAAAAGGTTTTAAATATATAGAAAGAGAATTAATTAGCAAATTATAATTATTATAAATTTATAATTATTCTTTAAGATAAGTTTTCTTTTTTACAAAAAATTAAAAAAACTCTAATTATGATTAATACTGCATCGCACCATAACACCCCTATATGATAGGGGTGTTATTTTTCTTTTAAGTTATATTTAGTTTTATATTATATAAACAAACTAACTATGTTGCAAGAAATTATATAGAAGGTGTAATTTTTTCTTAGCCATAAAACGGATAAAAATTGTTATAATTAAAACGTATTAGTGAAAAATATAATTTAAAAATACAAAGGAGGTTGTTGCGAAATGAAAAAGTTCGCCATTATTACAGTATTAGTAGTATCATTAAATCTTTTTGCAGGTATGTTTGGTTATGGTCAAGGTGGAGAAGTTAATGTTTATACAAGTAGACATTATGATACTGATCAAAAATTATATGATGAGTTTACAAAGCTAACTGGCATTAAGGTAAATGTCATTAAAGCTGGTGAAGATGAATTAATCGAAAGGATGAAAAATGAAGGAAAAGATACAAATGCTGACTTATTTATAACAGCTGATGTTGGAAGATTACACAGGGCAAAAACACTGGGATTATTACAATCTGTAACCACCAATATTTTAGCAAATAACATTCCTGAGAATTTAAGGGATAGAGAAAATTACTGGTATGCTTTAACAGTAAGAGCAAGGATTTTAGCTTATGCTCCTGATAGAGTTGATATATCAAAAATCAAAACATACGGAGACTTAATAAATCCAGAATGGAAAGGAAAAATAGTTGTTAGATCTTCTTCAAATATTTATAATCAATCACTAGTGGCTTCTTTTATAGCAATATATGGTGAAGATTGGGCATTCAATTGGGCAAAAGGTATCGTAAATAATATGGCAAGAAAACCTCAAGGAAATGATAGAGCTCAAGTAATCGCTGTAGCTGCTGGTGAAGGAGATATTGCTATAGTAAATACATATTATATTGGAAAAATGTTAAATTCTTCTGATCCACAACAAATAGAAGCTGCAAAAAAAGTTAAAATCTTTTTCCCTGAAAAAACCCATATTAATGTAAGTGGAGCTGGTATTGCTAAATATGCTAAAAATAAGGAAAATGCCATTAAATTATTGGAATTTTTAACCAGTAAAGATGCTCAAGGTGAATTTGCAGAAGCCAATTATGAATATCCTGCAAATCCCAAAGTAGAACCTTCTGAATTGTTAAGATCATGGGGTGATTTTACTCCTCAGGGTATAGATTTAACATTATTAGGCGAATATAATTCAAAAGCTGTTGAATTAATGGATAAGGCTGGTTGGAAATAATAGGAGGATATATGAAAAAAACTACCTATATAATAGTACTTTTAATATCTTTACCAATATTTATAATCATATATAACTTAATAACCCCCTCAAATGAAAATTGGAATCATATCTATAATTACTTATTACGTGATTATGTTATTAATTCTATAAAACTTGTGTTGGGGACAGGAATCTTATCTGCTATAGTAGGAATTTCAAGTGCATGGTTTATCAGTTATTATGAATTCCCATTAAGAAAACATTTTGAATGGTTATTAATTTTACCCTTAACAATACCTCCATTTATAGGCGCATACGTTTATGCAGGTATGCTTAGTTATACTGGAACAATACAAACCTTATTAATGAAATACACATCATTTAATGGAAAGTCTTATTTATTAAATATAATGTCTGTTCCTGGAGCAATATTTGTATTTTCAATGTTTTTATTCCCTTATATTTATTTAACTGTAAAATCATTTTTTTCAAAACAAATCACAGGTATTATTGAAGCCTCATATTCACTGGGAAAAAACTCTCTAACAACATTTTTTTATGTAATTCTTCCCTTGGCTAGACCCGCAATCGTTGGCGGGACTAGCCTTGTATTAATGGAAGTTTTAAATGATTATGGAGTTGTGAAGTATTTTGGGATACCAACATTTAGTACAGGAATTTTTAAAGCATGGTTTTCATTAGGAGATATTAATACGGCTATACGGCTATCTGCTATATTACTTTTATTTGTTTTTGCTATTTTATCTTTTGAAAAAATATTAAGACAAAATAAATCATATGCCATTAAAAACAAGAAACCTATAAAAAGAAGAACATTAAAGGGTTTTAAATTATATATTGTATTAACCTATATGATTTTTTTATTCCTATTATCATTCTTATTACCTATATTACAATTAATACAATGGGCAATTTTCTCATTTAAAAACACCAATATAAGATTTATTAATTTAACTTTCAATTCTCTATTTATTTCTTTAATTTCAGCAGTTTTAATAATTATTATATCTTTAGTCGTTTCAAATACACTTAGATTTAAAGATAAAAAATCCATTATATTGCCTAAATTAGCTACAATGGGATATTCGATCCCCGGAGCTGTAATTGCAGTTGGAGTCATGGTTATTTTTATTGGATTAGATAAAAATCTATCCTCTATTTATAATATTTTAGGTTTAAATTCAAAATTAATATTAACTTCTTCAATTTTAATGCTTATATATGCATATATTGTTAGATTTTTAAATATTGCATACAGCCCCGTTGATAGTAATCTCGAAAAACTAGGAAAATCCTTTCATGAAGCATCAAGGAGTCTTGGCAAATCATTTCTTATAACATTTCTAAAAATAGATATCCCAATGATAAAACCCGCTATAATTAGTGCTTTTATTTTTTCTTTTATCGAAATAATAAAAGAATTACCTTTAACCCTGATACTTAGACCATTTAATTTCGATACATTAGCTACAAAAGTATTTGAATATGCAAATGATGAAATGATTCATGAAGCTTCAGTTGCCTCATTAACAATAATAATTATCATATTTATATTTATTATGATTTTACGAAAGATAACAACAGGAGATGGTAAATAATGTTTTTATATTTAGAAGATATTTGGTTTAAATATGACAAAGAATATATATTAAAGGGAATAGATTTCCAAATCAAAAAAGGAGAAACTGTAGCTATAGTAGGTGAAAGCGGAAGCGGCAAAAGTACTATTTTAAGAATAATTGCAGGATTCGAAAAGCCACAAAAAGGAATTGTTAGATTAGAAGATAAAATATTAACATCTAATAAACATTTTGTATTACCAGAAAAAAGAAACATAGGTTTTGTTTTTCAAGATTATGCTTTATTCCCTCATATGACAGTTAAACAAAATATAGAATTTGCAAAAAAAGGTAAAACACAAGAAATGTTAAAATTAGTTAATTTGGAAGGATATGAAAATAGATATCCATATGAATTAAGTGGTGGGCAACAGCAAAGATTAGCTCTTGCTAGAACTCTTGCTACTAATCCGAGACTACTATTGTTGGACGAACCATTTAGTAATTTGGATGAAATGCTAAAAGATAAAATAAGAAATGATTTAAAAGAAATATTAAGAAGAGCTAATATAACTACTATTTTAGTTACACATGATAGAAACGATGCTCTTGCTTTGGCAGATAGAATTATCATTATAGAAAATGGAAAAATAAAATTCACTGGCCTTCCCGAAGAAATATATACATAAAAAGAGAAGCAAAATGCTTCTCCTGGGTTTGACAGTATTTTTTTCAACAAAATTCTAAAAAACAGAATTATTCGAAAAAACAGTCATTGTTAACTTTTTGTAAAAAGAGATATTAGCCACACACCTCCTTCTTTTTAGCTTTTTATGCGTGTTTTAGGAGATTGTTTTTTGAATTCATCTAATTCCATCATTTTTTTCGGTTTTTCTATTTTTAATGTTTTTAATATGGCTTTTTGAAAATCGCTTAAATTGGCTCTTAACGCAAATAGTTTATCTTTTAATCTTATTTCAGAGTATTCCATTTTTTTAATAGCTTCTCTTATTTTTTCATGAGAGTATTCAATGTTATTTTTTTCCAGTTCTAATTCTAATGTTCGTTGCATTATATATGATATGAAACTCATTACAATATGTCCTTTTATTCTTTTTGGTGTCCAATGAAATACCGGTCTTGTTTCAAGGTAATTTTTTAATGTTCTAAATGTTTCTTCTACTTTCCATAATGTATGATATTGTTCTAATATTTGTTTTGGATTTAATTTTGTATTTGTCATTATTCCATAATATCCATCGTATTTTTCATCATTTTGTATTTTATTAATATCTAATGTATAATTTTGTTTATTTTGTTCTTTTAAATATTTTTTAGCTCCTCTTTTACTTTTGGAATCTATATTTCCTTCTTCTAACATTTTTTTCGCTTTTTCTATTAATCGTAGTCTATCTGCTCTGTCTTTTTTGGCTCTTTCTTCTGAATGTATTATGAGTAATCTTTTATTTTCATATTCTACTTCTCTGTATTCTATTCCTTTTGCTATTTCTATGAATTCTCCTTCAAATATATTTACTTTTTTTATTTGTTTTATTGATTTTCCTACTATGAATTCATAATTAGAATTTTCTACTACTTCTATATTTTTTTTACTCATCATCCCTCTATCTGCTACTACTATTACTTTTCCTAATTGATATTCTTTTTTCATTTTTTCTATTGAATCTTTAAATGTATGCCCTTCAAATGTATTTCCTGCATATATATCAAAACTAACTGGCATTCTATCTTGATCTATTGACATCCCTAATACTATTTGTGACTCATTGAATTTCTTATCTTTTGAATATCCCATTTGTAATATTTCATTTGTTTGTTGTGTTTCAAACGCCAATGTCGTTACATCGTAAAATACTAAATCTACCGTTGTATTAAATAAACTTATCCTTTGATTATACATATGTTTTTCTATCGATTCTTTATTATCTGCTAATATATCCAATGTTCTGTACAACCAGTGCAACATTACATCTTTTTCTTCCAGGTCTTTTCCTTTTTCAGCTTCTACTTTGTTATATCCAAAATACTCTAAATTATTAAATATTCCTAACTTACTTCTCGGTTCTACTATTCTATTCATCACCATTATTTTTAGCATCTCTTCTGCATTGTATTTTATATCTTTATCCAGTCTTTCAAAATATCTTTTCATCTCATATCTTTCAAATATTTTATTTACTATTACTTTTGCTCCGTAATTTCTTTTATCTGGTGCTTTTTTTATATCTTCCGTATCAATATAATTTTTTAAATCAAATATTTGTATGAGTTTATTTACTATATTTTTTGCTTCACTTTCACTAAAAGAATCAATTCTTCCCACATTCGCAATAGTTCTTTGCTTTATCTTTCCATTTTCCCTATAACTTTCAACGATCCTTAAATATTCAACACCTTTGTTATTTTTAACAACTCTTAAAAACACAAAAATCACCTCTCGATTTCATAATACCATTACATATTATACCACAAAAATATTATGAAATCAAGAATATAATGCTATTGTCAAAAATATTTGTGTCACTACAAAAATTTTTCAACCCCCAATTTTTACCCTTTTCATCATCGCAAACCCGCATTTTACCGTTTCAATTTTCCAAAAATCATGAAATTGCTGTCAAAGTCAGGATATTATCATTGATACTATAGTTAAAATCATTTCAATATACGGAACTATTCCTTCTTGAACATCTTTATGTATTGAATTTACAAAATATCCAAAACCCTTTTCTTTATATTCTTTTAAATCATGGTTTAAAGTTTTTTCTAATAATTCAGATTCCAGATTAAGCACTATTTTATTTTCAAACTTTTTCTTCCAGAGACTGTGTATATAAAACAATATTACAAAGGTTATTCCCAAACCAAGATAAATAATACTGAGTAATACAAATTTTTTGAAATTCATTTTCAATATTGCTTCATCAAACAACCATTTAACCATTAATGGTTGTATTAATCCCTCAAAAAAACTTAATGCTGATGTAAAAATTAAAAGGATAATAAACTCCAATCTTCTATTTTTTATTATCTTCAAATATTTTTTCATATTATCCCTCTTTCAATGAAGAATACTTTATTTTATTAATTCTCCATAATCATAGGTTAAACCTTTTTCTGCAATTATTCTACTTTGAGCATTATTACTTACCCCAAGTAATATATCAATTAAATCTATATTTTCATCTTTAATCAATTAAAGTTTTTTGATTATATTTTTAAATCTAAAATATTGCCTGTATTAAAACATTGTAAATAATTAACTTGCAGGATTAGTATATTTTTTATTATTAGACTGTACAAAAAGTAAGAAATAAAAAAAATAGGCACTCCTTAATTCAATGTCGAAACATTGAATTGGACAAATAAATAACAGAAAGGAGTGCCCGATTCAATGTTATCACAAAATAAGAATGATTTCAAGGCTTCTTTTGTTAAAAGAGAAATCATCTTTGTTTTCAATATTATTGATATCTTTTTTAAAGAACAAAGCTATACTTTTGGTAGAAAGAAAAAGTTCTCTGATAAATCAATTTTAAAGATATTGATATTATTAAAGATAGCAAAGAAATCATATCGAAAAGTTGAAAATTTATTTCATAATCATCCTGAATTTTTATCTTTAATTGGAATCAATGAAATACCTTCTTTTCAAACAATCTCATATAGAGCTAATAAATTAGATTTTAGAAAAATAAACAATGATTTGATTAATTGGATATATAACAATATAAAATTATATAAAACACACGCGGCAATTGATGCTAATATTATTAGTCCTTGTAAACCTAGTAGATGAGGTAAAGCTAAATCATCTTTTAATAAAAATGAATTTGGTTTTATATATACTATTAAAGGTAAAGAATTTGGTAAAAAAACTTTATTTATCTTTAGATGTGAATTATGATTTTACTGTTGAAATATACATGAATCAAATTTCTTTGATAATTATTTAATTCAATTAAATCTTTTTCTAAAATATTATTGGATGTTGCATATGATACATACGATATTCTTTCTAAAATAAAATCTTCTGGTTCTATTCTTGTCATGACCTAAATAATAGGAATACAAAGTGTTATGAATCGTATAATAGATAGATTATGAAATTTTTTAGATCAACCTTTAAAAATGATTATAAACTATGTTGGAAAATAGGACGTGTAAATGGCATTATGGATAATATTTTGGAACAGAGATATTTGGTATGTTATAAATAGAAATTATTTAACTTTTGCTGGTGTTGCAATTATATTATTTAGTTTTATTGTCCTTTTTAATCTCTTTCATAGTCATGAATTAAAAAAGATTTCTAATTTTTTCGATGATTAAACTTTTGAAATCCTGAATATTATCTATTATTACAAAAAAATAATATTATTATAACATATAATTAACATCTTTTTGTTTTAATTCTTATTAGAATAAAATTATTTAATAATTTGTAATAAATATGTGTCTCTTTAATTTTTTGAGAAATAATTCACAAAATTGACAAGATATTTATTAATAAGAAATATTTTTTATATGAATTTGTTACATTAAAAATGAAAGAAAGGAGGTGAAAATATGACCATTTTAAAAAGTGGATCGTTGTATTCACCAAGTGCTGTATGGTGTTTTTGTGCGGCTTGCCCCCTGGATATTGGAGAATAAATAAGGAAAACTCATTTTTTCACACAAACAATAAAATCATTAAATTTAATAGATTTAATTTCGTCTAAGTTAGAATCAATATCTTGATTAGAAAAAAGATTAAAAACAAAATCAGGAGTAAAATAATTTAAAGAACCGTGAGGCCTTAAATTATTGTAAAAATAAATGTATGAAATATAGTAATTATAAACATCATCAATATGTTCAAATTCAATAGATTCAACAAATTCACGTTGAACACTAGAATGAAAAGATTCAATATAAGCTTGAGAATTAGGATTATTTTTGTAACCAAATTCATGAATAATATTTAATTCATCCATAAAAGCAGCAGTAATTTTAGCTTTAAATTGTGGTCCATTATCTGTCCTAATAATGAGATTATCAGGAGTAGCACCTCTAAAATTAATAGCTTTTCTTAAAGTTGAAATAAAATCTTTAGCTTTAATAGAATTACCAATATAAACACCAACAACAGCCCTATCAAAACTATCGATTATAGTAAGTATTGCGATATAACCATCATATTTAGTGGGGATAAATTTAATATCTGATTCCCAGTATTGATTAGGTCTGGTAATATCGTGATTTTTAGGTCTTCTTTTAGGATGTTTTGGATGATGACGATAATTTCTAATAAGATTTAATTCTTTTCTTAATCTATGAATCTTTTTGTGATTAATAATAATATTATACTTGTGTCTAAAAATAGCAGCTAACTTCTTAGAACCAAGAGTTTTGTAAAAGAACTCAGGATTCAAAGGGTCATCAATAGATAACAAATCAACAAGCAATTGTTTAATATAATCATCAGAAACTTTTTTACCGTCAGCAGTATAGGAATGACCTTTAAAATAAGACTTTCTGGTTCTTTTAACAACAAAAAACAACCTGGTATTATAATAAAAAGAACTGGAACTAATGTTATAACGATTGAGTAAAAAAGAAGTAGAAACACCAAAATCTCTATATTTAAAAACAATCAAAAGATTACCAATAAAAGTCACTTTTTCCAGTTGTGTTTTTTTTTCAAAAAGTTAATCTCATCTTCTTGCATTTTAATAAGCAACTCTTTTTCAATAAGAAGACGTTCATAATATTCAATTTTTTTCTTTAAAGAATTAGTATCATTGGAATTATTATCAGGTTTAACAATACCAGCAGACTCATAAATAAAAGGAGGAACCTTAGAAATATCAGAAATAATGGACTTAGGCCTTCCTTTCTTAGAATTGAAGATATTGTCATCATAACCAGAATCTTCATATTTTTTAACCCATTTATGTAAAGTATGAGGGGAAGGAATACCATTCTTACTAGCAATATCGGATAAAGACTTATCAGAATTAAGATATTCTTTAACAACTTGAAGTTTGAAATCAGGAGAATACTTATTTCTATTTTTCATACCAAACACCCCTTTCATTCCTTTAGTTTAATGATATCATTTTCTTATTTTTTCTCCAAATATTCCATGGGGTGATTACGAGGAGAAATTAAAAATAAAAAGCAACGAAAAAAAAGAATGAAAAAAGAATACTTTCAACAAGTATTGATAGTAAGGAAAATATTAAATTGGAATTAAGCACATAAACTAAAAAATTTAGAGGTTTTAATTTTGACAAAATTAGGATAATCGAAATAATAAATAAACTTTTTTGGAAACCGTTTAAGAAAAAGGAAATTGTGAATGGAAACATTAGAATGAATTCTAAAATGATTGAAAATAATAGAATCAATGGAAAGTTCAAATTTGAGTAATTGTTGAAAATTTCTAAAATAGTGAGTATTTCTAAAAGAGAATTTTCTAGAAATAATAGCGTTAATATTTTCAATACGACTTCTAAAAGAATAAACAAAACCAAAAATAAGAGAAGAAGGAATTTTAAAACGTAAAATATTAAAAGAAAAAGATTTTGAAAAATTAATCTCAGGAAAAATAGGTACCCAAACTCTACCAGAACACTTAATATTGTTACTATTGTTATTATTGTTATTACGATAAATACAACTATTTCTTAATGGACAAATAAAACGATGACGATTTCTAGAATAATCATTACCATCAGAATGTAAAAAAATATTAGAAATAGAACAATATAGTCTCCCCTCTTTAAACTTAAAATGTTTAAATTTAAACAAAGAAGAAAAATTTCTAATAGGAATAAAAGGAAAAGCAACAGCATGTAAAATATTATGAAAATTAGAAATAGAATCGTACCCCTTATCTAAAGTAAAAAAAAACATAAATACCTTTAGACCTACAAAAAGAAATAAAAGATTTAATATTATCGAAGATAAGCTCGTTAAAAACAGAATTATCATGAAGATTAGCAGGACGAAAAACAGAAAAAAGATTAAAATAAAAAGGATAGACAATATAAGCATGGTGTAATCTAAGACCGAGTTTTCCATTGAAAAATTTATTATGAGAATGAATAATACCTTTAGGGATATTGCCATCAACAAGTAAAGGTTGAGAATCAACAGAAAGAACAATAAACCCAACCTTCTTAATAACATGAGAAAACCTAGAAATATAAGCCTTAGCTAAAGCTAATTTAAAAGAATTAAAATAAAAATGCAAAAGAGAAAGACCAATACGTTTCTTAAAATAGTAATAAGTAGTATAAGAAGGGACAGAATCCTTAAATCCACAAAGTTTCAAATAATGTGGTGGAATAACTTTAGAAATATCCCTGTGTAAAGTGAATTTATCTTCAGAAAAAACAGAATGAAGTAAAAGGAACAAACGTAAGAGAGAAGTAGGATCATATGGTTTATTCTTATTAGGTTTATGAGAATAAAAAGAGAAAAGTGTATTAAAAATATTATCAAGATCAAGGAAATTAAAGGCATCAGAAATAAGGTTGAAAGTAATATCATCAGGGAGAAATTCAGTGAAGATATTTCTAGAACTTCTAAAGATAGTATCACCTCCACTAAAATTATGAATCAAAAGTCTATAATACCACATTTTTGTTGTGGGGGTGATACCTTTTTCGAAAACTTAGTTAAATTCAGTATTCTGTAAATTGAATTTACACACTATACAAACTTATTATACGAGGGGGAAAGATAGTGAGGAATTTACTTAGTGTTAAGAATTTAAAGAAAGTTTATAAATATAAGAATAAAACAATTGAAGCAGTAAGAGGGATTTCTTTTGAAGTAAATCAAGGTGAAATAATAGCTTTTCTAGGTCCTAATGGAGCAGGTAAAACAACAACAATTAAATCTATATGTGGCCTTGTTCTTCCAACATCAGGCGAAATAAATGTATGTGGTTATTCCCCAAAAAAGGAACCACATAAAGTGGCAAAAAAATTAGGTGTTATTTTGGAAGGAAATAGAAATATATTATGGAAATTAGATGTAGTAGAAAATATTGAATATTTTGCAATGAGACGTGGAATAGGGAAAAAAGAAGCAAAAAAAATTGCATATGAATTAACAGAAAAATTGAATTTAAAAGACAAAATAGGTATTCCAACCGAAAGACTTAGTAGAGGGATGCAACAAAAAGTAGCTTTAGGAGCATCCCTTGCACACAAACCTCAACTTTTGCTTCTAGACGAGCCTACATTAGGCCTTGACTATGAAGCTTCTCAATTTATAGTTGAATACATAAAAAAATTAAAATATGAAAATAAGGGAATTTTGATAACAACGCATCAATTAGATATTGCAGAAAAAGTTGCTGATAGAATTTTAATTATTGATAAAGGAAAAATAATTATTGATAAAAATTTGGATATATTAAAAAAGGAATTTCAAAAGAAAAAATTAATGATATCTTTTGAACATAATGATTTAGATTTAGTAAAAAACAAACTTAGTATGTATAAGAATAAATATGTTTTAAATGCAGATAAAAAAGAAATAGAAATATATTTTAATGATTCAATAGAAATATACGAAATAATAGAAATTTTAAAACCATTAAAAATCAGTAAAATACATACTCATACGCCAAATCTTGAAGAAATATTTATATCAATTAGGGGGCGATAGCAATGGGTATTTTTTTAGCAGAATTAGAACTTAGAATATCAAATATGAAAAGATATAAATTTAATAGTATTTTTTCAATTCTTTTTTTATATCTTATTTTTGCAGGATTATATGGAGGCCTTTCAAATATTGGAGGAAATGTGGGTGAATATTTTAGAGAAAATAATGCTTCATTTTTATTTGGGTATATTTTTGTTATGATAATATTATCAGGTATTGGTGGTGTATCTGGAGATATTACAACATATGCAAAAATAGGTGTCCTTGAACAGTTATTTTTAAGCTATTTACCATTTTCAATATCATTAATGATAAGTAACCTAATAAATATTTTATTTCAAGTAATACTTATTTTCATTATTATGTTTTTGTCCATGATTACTTTTAGTATCTCCATTAATCTTTCTATTATGCATTTAATTGTATTATTTTTGGCATTATTACAGGCTTATGGTATAGGATTAGTAATGGGAGGTCTTGCGATTGTTTTTAAAAAGATCACATCCTTTGTAGGAATTTTTCAATTTATACTTTATCCTTTAGCTTTTGCCAAAATAAATGAACCATATATATGGTTTTTACCTATAAATCCTGGAGTAAAATTATTAAAAGATATAACGGCAAATGCATTAAACAATATTAATTTATCTTATTTTATAATTAACTCCATAATATATTTTATAATCGGTCTAATATTTTTTGATATTTGCATTAATTTCTCTAGAAAAAATGGAACTATTGGGATTTATTAATTAGCTACTATTTAAATGCATTTATTGAATATTTAGAAAATTTTTTGAAACAAATTATTTGTAAATAAAAGAAGAACGCATTTGCGCTCTTCTTTATTCCAAAAAGAGGGTCGGTGTAGGTTATTTACTTGCTAATATTTCTACAATATCTCTAACTGTTTTTATTTTTTCTAATTCTGAATCATCAATAGAAATTCCTAATTCATTTTCAAAATCCATTGTTAAATCAACTAATTCTAATGAGTCTAATTCTAAATCGTCTGTTAAACTTGCATTTTCTGTAATTTTCTCTTCTTCAATACTTAAACTTTCAGCCATAATTTCTTTTACTTTTTCAAATAACTCTTTTTTACCCATTTTATCTCCTCCTTAACTTTCGAATAATTCTTTTATGATATCCTCAACTTTTTGAATTTTATTAATTTTTGAAACAGCTCCACCAGTAAAAACAAATCCTTCTCCCGAGTTTGACAGTAATTTTGTGATTTTAGAGGAAATGAAACGGTAGAATGCGGTTTTTCGACGATAAAAATGGTAAAAAATGGGGGTTGAAAAATTTTTGTAGTGACACAAATAATTTTAATATTGTTGTTATATACTTGATTTTATAATGATTTTTGTGGTATAATGGTAATAGCATTATGAAATCAAGGAGGTTTTTTAATGTTTTTGAGAACTGTTAAAAATAATAAAGGGGTTGAATATTTAAGAATTGTTGAAAGTTATCGTAAAAACGGAAAGATTAAACAAAGAACTATTGCTAATTTAGGTAGAGTTGATGCATTTAGTGAAGAGGAAGCAGAGAATATTGTAAATAAATTAATTCAAATATTTGGTTTAAAAAATTATATTAATACTAATGAAATTAAAGATGCTCCAGATAAAAAGAATTACGGAATACGATTAATAGTAAATAAGATATTTGAAAGATATGAGATGAAAAGATATTTTGAAAGGTTAGAAAGAAATATAAAATATGATGTAGAAGAAATATTAAAAATAATGGTGATGAACAGGATACTAGAACCGAAGAGTAAATTAGGAATATTTAATAATTTAGAATATTTAGGATATAGTTCTGTAGAAGTTAGTGAAGGAAAAGAATTGGAAAAAGATGAAGTTATGTTGCATTGGTTGTATAGAACATTAGATGTATTAGCAGAAAATAAAGAAGGTATAGAAAAACATATGTATAATCAAAGAATAAATTTGTTTAATACAACAGTAGATTTAGTATTTTACGATGTAACAACATTAGCATTTGAAACACAACAAACAAATGAGTTATTACAAATGGGATATTCAAAAGATAAGAAATTTAATGAATCACAAATAGTATTAGGTATGTCAATAGATCAAGATAAAATGCCTGTGAGTTTTGATATATATCCAGGTAATACATTTGAAGGACATACATTTAAAGATGCAGTTGAAACAATGAAAAAAGAATATCAATTAGGGAAAGTAATAGTAGTATCAGATAGAGGAATGATGAGTAAAAAAAATATAGAAGTAGTAGAAAATTCTAATTATGAATTTATAGTTGGTAAATCAATTAAACAATTAAAAAAAGTAAATATATTTGATGGAGAATTCATAGAAATAGCAAAAGGAATAAAATATAGAGAAGTTCAATACGATAATAATAGATTACTCATAATATACTCAGAAGAAAAAGCTAAAAAAGATAGAGCAGATAGACTTAGATTAATTGAAAAAGCAAAGAAAATGCTTGAAAATAATAATATAGATTCGATGAATAAAAGAGGAGCTAAAAAATATTTAAAAGAAGAAAATAAACAGAATTATATATTAGATAATGAAAAAATACAAAATGATGAAAAATATGATGGATATTATGGAATAATGACAAATACAAAATTAAATCCAAAACAAATATTAGAACAATATCATACATTATGGAAAGTAGAAGAAACATTTAGAACATTAAAAAATTATCTAGAAACAAGACCTATATTTCATTGGACTCCTAAAAGAATAAAAGGTCATATAGTAATGAGTTTCATATCCTATATAATGCAAAGAACGTTAGAATTAGAACTAGAAAAAAATAACATTGAATACTCACATGAAAAAATTAGAAACGCTATTAAAAATATGGAATACTCAGAAGTGAGATTAAAAGATAAATTATTTGCATTAAGAGCCAATTTAAATGACTTTCAAAAATCAATATTAAAAATACTAGAAATAGAAAAACCTAAAAAAATGATGGATTTAGATGAGTTTAAAGAAAAATACTTCTAAAACACGCATGAATAGCCAAAAAGAGGGAGGTGTGTGGCTAATTTCTCTTTTTACAAAAAGTTAACAATTGCTATTTTTCTTATTATTTCTCTTTTTGAGAGGTTAAATCATAAAAGCTGTGTCAAAGTCAGGAAAAGAAATATTAAGAAGAGCTAATATAACTACTATTTTAGTTACACATGATAGAAACGATGCTCTTGCTTTGGCAGATAGAATTATCATTATAGAAAATGGAAAAATAAAATTCACTGGCCTTCCCGAAGAAATATATACATAAAAAGAGAAGCAAAATGCTTCTCTTTTTGATTATAATGTGAATTTTGACAATCCTCCATCTACTAAAATAGTTTGACCATTAATATTTACACAAAAAATTTTAGGAAACTTAATAAAATTTATATTTTCAAAAACTTCCCAATAATAGAATCAAGAAAAAGTCTTTCATTATCTTCAAAAGAATAATATCCTAAAACAACACGTTTTTGAGTAATATTATATTTTAAAGCGAAAGATTTCAAATCACCATCAACTTTTGGAATAATAGGCCATTTAATATCGTAACGAACACAATTTCTTAAAAATATATCAAAAATATTTTTTTCGCTATCAGATAAATTAAAATAATGAACAATAAATTCTTTTTTATTTCTTATATTCTTTAATAACTTTAAAATTAAATTTTTTCTCGCGATATAAAATAGACTACTTCCGGTAGAATTTAGAAAGTCATAGTTCTTATTATTAATATTATTTATCAAATTTTCTTCTTGAAAATTTGAGAGCATTAAATTAAAAAAGTACATCTTCTCATAATTACTTGAGAAATATTTAATGATTTTATATTTATCTCCTTCAAAAATCACTTTCAAAATCCGACTCTTTGTAAAATATGGTTTTTCTATTAATGATGAATATGTTGATAAAAATACTATTGGAAAATTGAAATCAAATATAGTCATAATTTGGTTAATATTATTCTTAAATAAAAAACTAATATGTTTTTTATTTGAACTATTATAAAAATCTTTATTAAATTTATTATCAACATTTATATTATTTTTTAATTCATTCACAATTCTTGAAATTTCATATAAACCAATATAATTATTAATTGAATAAACATCAAAAATAGTATCAAACCAATTATAAATTTTAAATAAGTCTTCAAAATAATAACCAATATTATACTCCAATAAAATCGCAGTATATAAAGATTTATTTTTATCAATATTTCTTATCCACCATGCTGCATTATTCAATCCAGAACATATCATTGTGGGATGAGGAAACCTTTTTGCAAAATTAAACCCTTCAATAAATAAATCAAAAGCTTTATGAAAATCTTTATTATTTAAATATTTTCTGGCTTCAGAATACTTTAATAATGATTTCTGTGCATAACTACTTTCATACTCTGCACTCCAATATCTAACAAGATTTTCATCAATTAAATTTGAAAATCTTATTTCCATAAATCTCAAAGCAGGAATAATAATTTTTCTTGCTTTTTTATTAAGAGATTGAATATTATTTTTAATCTTTCTTAATTCAATATTAGCTTTTTTAATTTTATTATTATTAAATAAAATACTAATTTTTTCAAGAGTAGCAAGTTCATTTAAAATTGTAGTAGTAGTAGTAGTAGTAACGAGATCGGCATATTTAAAAGCTTCTCTGTGTTTGTTTTTCCAAATGGATTTTAAGCATAAAAGATAATAAACCAAATCTTCATCCTCAGTATTAGTTAAAATATAATTCACAATAGGTTTAGAAAAAGCTCCATATTCTATAATATCAATTAATTTATTTAAGGAATAATGTTTCATAAAACACCTCTTAAATAAAAATTATAAATATCAAAACAAAAACTTAAAGAATGATATTTAATTAAGGTTAAGTTACATTTTGTTACAGAACAATTACTTAAAAATATATAAATATCCAAAATAAAGAATTTCAGAAGTTGAAGTTATATGTCTAAAATATTACCATTTATTAAAAATGATATTGCGGTTTAAAATGTTTATAAAAAGCTAATTTCAGGCTACAAAAGAAACACTTGACAGTCATATGAGAAATGCTAAGATAAATGAGGGGGGTGAAAAAATGAAAAAAATAATTATATTAATAATGGCAATCATAATATTATCTTCAACAATGGTATATGGTGGTGATGATAAAAGTAATTCAACTACTCATTCAACTAATCCTCAAGTTCAAATTGAAATTCTTGAATGAAAAATAGCTCTATACTCGATTGTTTATTAATATTATAACATATGACACTTTTGTAATACAATGTGGTTTATAAACTAAAATTAAAATTTTTCAGCCGGCTGTTATTATCTAGTACTAGAAGATAATATAACCGAAAGGAGGGCAAAAATGAATATTCTAAAAAGAATTATATCCGGAAAAATGCCGTTAGGTGGATGTACTAATAGAAGTCAAAGATGTGCTGATTTAACTCAATAATGATAAAAAGTCGGCCGACTTTCTTATATATATACAATAAAGAGTTTTCTTAAAAAATATTCTAAATATTTATTATTAAAAAATTTTTAATAAAAAAAGGTTTTTCATATAAACAATATAAAATCAGAATTAAATTAAATAATATTTATTTTCATCTTTAGATTTATTTATAATTATATCATATGCATTAGGATAGTAATCTCTGGACTTTTTAAAATTGTAGAATACTAGATTATAATATTTTTATTTTATTAAAAAAATAAACTTAAAAACTAGGAGGAAGAAATGGAATATAAATTTTCAAAATATTTAATTCATAAGCGTAAGAAAAATATTGAAATTTACTATAATTTGTTGATCAGAAATTATGTAGAAATTAATTCAGATGTAATTAAAAATATTGAAAAAAATCATTCTAATATAGATTTTTTAATTGATGAAGGAATACTGGTAAAAAAAGATTTCAATGAAAAATTTTTATATAAATATATTATGAATAAAATAAAATATACTAATAATACTTTATCAATTACCGATGTTGTTACGTTAAATTGTAATCTACAATGTAGTTATTGCATGCAGCAAAATACATATAAGAGAGGATATCAAAAACCACAAAACTTAGAAAAAAGAATTGAGTTATGGAATTTACTTTATGAATTATTTAAGAGTAAAAATATAGTAGTAACTTTTTTTGGTGGAGAACCTTCCCTATATCCACAATATATTAAATCTATGGTTGAAAAATCAGAATATTTAAATTTACCTATAAAAAATTTTAACTTAATATCAAACGGAGTTTCTTATTCAAAAGATATGTTTGAAGTATTGAATAAAATTAAATTTGTTCAAATAACTTTAGATGGTCCTGAAGAAATTCATAATTCAAGAAGAAAGTCGGAAAAATATAACAACACATGGAATTATATTATTAATACTATAAAAAATATATTAAGAGAAACATCAACAATTATTGTTTTGCATAGTGTGATAGACAATGCTAATTTTTCTAAAACACATATGGAAATGATAAAAAAATTAATAGAAATATTTGGTATTGAAACTTTAAAAGAAAGATTTATTTTTAATATAGGATTATTAAGTCATCCAGATGGATTTTCATTTTATACATTAAAAAATATTCCTCCTTTAAAAGTATATGGTAAAATATATATTGAAACACTAAAAAATATTTTAACAAATGGATTAAATGTAGTAGACTTCTTAAATGTTTGGCCATGTACATATAATAAAGAAAGTGATATTATAATAGCTCCTAATGGTGATCTATATAATTGTATATCTGGTATAGGTATAGAAGAATTTAAAATTTGCTCATATAATGAATTTATTAATAATCCAGAAAGATTTTTACAAAAATATTCACAAATGTTAGAAAACCATATCGCAGATAAAATATGTGAAGATTGTAAATATTTACCAATTTGCAACGGTGGATGCAGATATAATGTTTATGTAAACAAAACAAAAAAAGATTGTTGGAAAGCCTTTCATGATACAGTATATGAAGAAATTTTAGAACTATATTATAAATATAAAAATCAGGTGATATTATGAAGATAATAGAAGGAAAAAATTTAAAGAAAAATTTTAAAAATTTAGAAGTTTTGAAGGATATAAACTTTTCCATTAATAAGGGTGATTTTACAGTAATTATAGGTAAAAACGGAAGTGGAAAAAGCACATTATTAAAAATTGCAATAGGTTTATTATTACCAGATGAAGGAAGTATAAAAGTACTTAATCGAGATGTAAAAAAAGAATGGAAAAAATTAGCAAAAGAAATAGGTGTGGTTCTTACCAATGAAAGGAGCTTATATTGGAAATTAACAGCTTACGAAAATTTAGATATTTTTGGTGGCATTTATGGAGTGAAAAAGAAGATAAAAAAAGAACGAATTGAATTTTTACTTAATAAATTTAATCTTTATCAATTTAAAGATACTCCAGTTGAAAATTTCTCAACGGGAATGAGAAAAAAACTAATGCTATGTAAAGCACTAATTCATGAACCTAAAATATTATTCTTAGACGAAATATTAAATGGTCTTGATCCAGAAGCAACATATGAAATGATAGAATATTTAAACGAATTAAATAGTGATGGTTTAACTATATTTATGATTAGTCATATTCTTCATGGCTTTTCTAAAAATACGAATATATATTTACTAAAAGAAGGAGTGTTTAGATTAAAAACAAAGTTCGGTAATATAAAAGAAGAAAATGACAATATCTATGAATATTTTAAAGATATAGTGAAAAGTGAGGAATTGGCATGAAAGAATTATTAACTTTAGTAAAAAAAGATTGGCTCATAAGAAAAAAATATAAGTTCATATGGATAAATATGGCATTAACACCGTTTTTTATGATAGGGCCATATATATTTACATCTAAATTATTTGGAAAAATTGACTTTTCTGAAAGTATATTAATAGGAACATTATTATGGTATTGGTTAAATCAATATTTTTGGGGAGTAGGAGATGGGTTTGGCGAAGAAAGAGCTGAAGGTACATTAACTTCTATAATAATATCTCCTATCTCCTTGTTGAAATTTTTATTTTCAAAAAGTATTGATACTTTTCTCACAAATATTTATTTAACCATATTTACATTAATATTCTTTGCAATATCTGGAATAACCATAAAAATGAGTATATGGATATTTATTCTATTATTGATGAGCGGTATATACATAACCTTTTTTTCAATATTCTTTGCCGCACTGGCATTATGGAAAAAAAAGATAGGAAGTATGAACTATGCAGTACAATATTTTGTGGGTTTACTATCAGGCATGACAAGTTCTATAGAGTATTACCCCATATATATTAAAATGATATCCTATATAATTCCATTAACTTATTTAATATCTTTAGGAAGAAATATAATAAAGAAAGGTATTATAGGTAAAGAGGATATATTTCTTCTAATAGTTCTAACTATAATAAGTTTAATATATTTAATTATAGGAATATTAATGTTAAACAAAGTAGAAAGATATACACGTGAAAAAGGTGAGTGGGAATCATGGTAAATAGTTTGTATCTTGCAAAAGCAAATTTTTTAACAGCAAAAAAATATAGAATAGATTGGTATGGGGCATTTTTTACACCATTATTAACAATAATACCTGTTTTTTTATTATATTTTTTCGGAGAAAAAAGCGGATTAACGCAATTCTTTTATGGAAATACCAATACCAAAAATATATTCGGATATGTTTTAATTGGTGCAGCATATTGGAATTATATAGAAGTATTGTGGGGAGTGATATTTACATTAAGGCATCATATGAAAATAGGGCAATTGGAGGAAATTTTTTTGATGCCAATAAATCCTTTGGGTTATATATTTGGATGGTCTGTATTGGGAATATTAAAAGTAACCATAGAATCAATACCAATAATAATATTAGCAATAATATCAAATATAACAACAATTAATATTATTAATTTTTTAGGTGCAATAGCTGTATTTATAATTTCTATGTTAGCATCATTTGGATATGTTTTTTTCTTTTTTGGAATAACTTTATTATTTAAGGATGGGGATGAATTGGTTAGTTTAATGGGAAATGCCGCTCCTTTAATAGGAGGTATGTTTTTTCCAATAACGGTTTTACCAGCATTTTTGAGGTGGATATCATATTTATTTCCATTTAGCTGGGGATTAGATATAATGCGTTACTTATTAATGAATACAAATACTATTATAGATATAAAAACAGAATATATAATATTATTAATTTTATCTTTATTTTATTTGATAACAGGAATAATTTCATTTAAATTATTAGAAACAAAATCCAGAAAACAAGGAATTCATGGGTTTTAAAAAATGATAATTATGTATAGTAAATAAAACAAAATATATAAAACCTGATAATTTCAGAAATAACATACCAATAATAGATCGAAAACCCCCTTCTTGGCATTCTACTATACAAAGAAGAGGGTTTTTATTTTTTCTATTTACACAAAATTTTTTATGGCCTATTCTATTCCAACTTCTTCAGTTCTTAAATATTTATTTATATAGTATCCACTAATTCCATTATAAAAACTTCTCAATAATAGAATCAAGAAAAAGTCTTTCATTGTCTTCAAAAGAATAATGTCCTAAAGCAACACGTTTTTGACCAAGACCATATTTAATTGCAAAATCACGAACTTTCCCTTTAGGATAAGGTGTAATTGGCCATTTTATATCATAACGAACACAATTTCTTAAAAACATATCAAAAGTTCTCATTTCTTCTTCATTGAGTTCGAAATAGTTAAGAATAAACTCCTTGAATTTTTTCGCATTTTTTAAAAGATTAAAGATGAGTTTTTTTCTTGATATGAAAAATGGAGATACATCAGGTTTTATCTTTTCGAAATCATTAGGATTCATTATCCTTTTCTCGATTTCTTTAACCTTAAATTCAGATAGCATTAAGTTAAAAAAATACATCTTCTCATAATTATTTGAGAAGTATTTAATGATTTTATCTTTATCTCCTTCAAAAATCACTTTCAAAATCCGACTCTTTGTAAAATATGGTTTTTCTATTAATGCTGAATATGTTGATAAAAATACTATTGGAAAATTGAAATCAAATATAGTCATAATTTGGTTAATATTATTCTTAAATAAAAAACTAATATGTTTTTTATTTGAACTATTATAAAAATCTTTATTAAATTTATTATCAACATTTATATTATTTTTTAATTCATTCACAATTCTTGAAATTTCATATAAACCAATATAATTATTAATTGAATAAACATCAAAAATAGTATCAAACCAATTATAAATTTTAAATAAGTCTTCAAAATAATAACCAATATTATACTCCAATAAAATCGCAGTATATAAAGATTTATTTTTATCAATATTTCTTATCCACCATGCTGCATTATTCAATCCAGAACATATCATTGTGGGATGAGGAAACCTTTTTGCAAAATTAAACCCTTCAATAAATAAATCAAAAGCTTTATGAAAATCTTTATTATTTAAATATTTTCTGGCTTCAGAATACTTTAATAATGATTTCTGTGCATAACTACTTTCATACTCTGCACTCCAATATCTAACAAGATTTTCATCAATTAAATTTGAAAATCTTATTTCCATAAATCTCAAAGCAGGAATAATAATTTTTCTTGCTTTTTTATTAAGAGATTGAATATTATTTTTAATCTTTCTTAATTCAATATTAGCTTTTTTAATTTTATTATTATTAAATAAAATACTAATTTTTTCAAGAGTAGCAAGTTCATTTAAAATTGTAGTAGTAGTAGTAGTAGTAACGAGATCGGCATATTTAAAAGCTTCTCTGTGTTTGTTTTTCCAAATGGATTTTAAGCATAAAAGATAATAAACCAAATCTTCATCCTCAGTATTAGTTAAAATATAATTCACAATAGGTTTAGAAAAAGCTCCATATTCTATAATATCAATTAATTTATTTAAGGAATAATGTTTCATAAAACACCTCTTAAATAAAAATTATAAATATCAAAACAAAAACTTAAAGAATGATATTTAATTAAGGTTAAGTTACATTTTGTTACAGAACAATTACTTAAAAATATATAAATATCCAAAATAAAGAATTTCAGAAGTTGAAGTTATATGTCTAAAATATTACCATTTATTAAAAATGATATTGCGGTTTAAAATGTTTATAAAAAGCTAATTTCAGGCCACAAAGGAAACACTTGACAGTCATATGAGAAATGCTAAGATAAATGAGGGGGGTGAAAAAATGAAAAAAATAATTATATTAATAATGGCAATCATAATATTATCTTCAACAATGGTATATGGTGGTGATGATAAAAGTAATTCAACTACTCATTCAACTAATCCTCAAATTCAAACTGAAGTTTCTGAATAAAAAACATCTTTATGCTCAATTGTTTTATTAACATTATAACATATGATTTTTTGTAATACAATGTGGTTTATAAACTAAAATTAAAATTTTTCAGCCGGCTGTTATTATCTAGTACTAGAAGATAATATAATCGAAAGGAGGTATAAAATGCAAGGTGTAAAAGTAATAAAGAAGCCTAAATCAAAATTATCAAGTATTTTCACTAATAATGATGGATGTACAAATACAAATTGTAATTGCAATGGCAAATAAAATTTTTAATAGGAGGGAGTACTCCCTCCATGATAGTTAGAATGATATAGAACAGACTACATAGTTAAAACCAATTAAAATTAATATTTAGTTTTTTAGAGGTGATCTTATGAGAAAATCTAAATATACAATATATAAAAAAATAGATAATAAAATAATTTTATTTAATACATTATATCAATCCCTTGTTATATTTGATAATTATCATGAAAAAAAACTAATGAAAATATTGTCTTCTCCTAATGATTCTCTAAAAAATTTTAATCAAGAATTTTATAATGTATTAATAGAAAATAAATTTTTAATAGAGGATGATATAGACGAACTAGATTTATTAAGGAAATATTATGAATCATTTATTAATGAAAATTTGATAATCAAAATATTTCTAACACATTATTGTAATTTTAATTGTTCATATTGCTATCAAAATCATCAAAGAATTCATATATCGGATATTTATGAAAATGCTATAATTAATTTTATAAAAAACAAAATAAATTCAAACATTAAGTCGGTTGTCTTAACGTTTTTCGGTGGGGAACCTATGTTATTAAAGGATAAAATTTTTAAAATTTCAGAATCTGTATATAACATAATAAATAATAAAAATATAAAATTAATTGCGAATATAGTAACAAATGGTTCGATTTTTGATGAAAAATTTTATATAAAACTATCAGAAATTTCTGAACACATTAATATTCAAATAACACAGGATGGTTCAAAAAAGCGACATAATAAAATGAGACCTTTTAAATCAGGCAATGGTTCATATGAAATTATAATAAAAAATTTAAAAAAGTTGGATAATTTAAAGATTAAAAACATTAACGTCGTTTATAGATTAAATATTAATGAAGATTTTACAGAAAAAGATTTTGATGATTTGTACAAATTCAAAAATATAAATTATTTTCTTTCTATTGTAGGAATATTTAATAATCCAGAACAAGAAAAAAATGCAAATAACGATAAATATGTATATAATTTGTTAAAAAAAGCGAAAGAAAAAGGTTTTGAAATTTCTAGCTTTTTTAAAAATCCATTATATAGTTGCAGTGCTGGATTACCAAATACTTTTACATTTACCCCAGATGGTAAAATTACAATATGTACAGGAATAGATCCACTTAACAATGAAAATAATATGGGATATCTTGATCCAAAAGGTAATTTAATAATAACAAATAAAAAATTATATAATAAATTATATAGCAGAAATAGAGATGTTTTTGAATTTGAAGAGTGTAGAAAATGCAACTTACTTCCTATTTGTTTTGGTGGTTGTGCCTATGCAAGAAAAATAAAAGAGAAAAATGATTTTTGTATTCCAGAAAAATATTATCTTAAAGAAGCTATAAATGTAGAATTAGAGGTGTAAAAATGGATATAAAGTTAAAAAATAAATTATTGTTTTTATTTGAAATATTACTAAGAGTTGTAAAAGCTGTATTATTACCCCTGTTGCTTAAATGGACAATAGACATGATTACACAAGCTCCTAAAATGTCGTTATATGGAGCATATTTATATACTATAATAATTATTATTGAATTAACTTTATTATTATATTTTGGAGTCGCAAATAGACATATATGGCCTATATTTTATAAGGAAAAAATAAAATTCTATTTATTTAAATCCTTACATGACAAGAAAAAACTTTTTGATAATGGTACATTGCTAAATATGATATTTGATGATACATATAATGATGTTGAACCAAACCAAATATTTTTTGCTATGTTTTATGGAAGATTGATAATAAGCATAATATCACTTGCACTCATAGGATATATAGCAGGGATTAAGTATTTTACATTATCCTTAATTTATATAATATTAATAGCTTTAAATTTACGATTACACCGTAAGATAAAATACGATAAAGTTAATGAAAAATATAAAACACTTGTAGATAATCAAATGGATTTTATTTCTGGATATAAATCAATTTCTCAATATAATGTATTTGATAAATTTTATAAAATAAAAGAACGATATGAAAATGAAAATATAAAAGAACATATGAAATATTATATAAAATATACCCTTTTGAATCAAATAAATTCTTTAATTGTGATTTTTTTTAATTTAATGATAATTTATATGCTATTAATGGATATAAAAAATGGATTAATAACGTTAGGAACATATTTCATGATATTTGAACTGAAAGAAAACGTTGTAGATCCAATAGAGGTTTTTAAATTTCTAATAAATGAATATAAAAAAATAAAGGTTAGTAGAAATAAATTAAAAGAAATAGATAAATTAAAAGAAATAGAATTAACTGAAAATGTTGAAAATGTATTAGAAACAACAGAAAGTCCTCAAATAGAATTAAAAAATATTAAATTCCAATATAATGATAAAAAAATAATATTTGAAAATTTAAATCTAAAATTATCCGGTAAAGGATTATATGTAATAAAAGGAGAAAGTGGTAGAGGAAAAAGTACATTGATAAAATTGATATTGGGAATTACAGAACCACAATCTGGTGAAATAAATTTAAATGGTATAAATATAAAAAAAGAGAATATTAATTATGTAAAAAATAACATAAAAGTATTAATGCAAGATAGTTCTGTTATATATGACTCTATAAGAGAAAATATTGATTTTGGAAGAAATTATGAAATGGAGCAAATAATTAGAACGCTCGAAAAAATAGCCTTAAATAAATTTAAAGAAAATATTGATTATATAATTGATTTTAATGGAGAAAATATTTCAGGAGGGCAATTAAAAAGAATATTATTAGGAAGAACCATAATTGATAATTCACAAATAGTAATATTTGATGAACCATTTACAAATTTAGATGAATTCAATAGAAATTTAATAATAAAATTAATAGAAGAAATAAAAGAAAAAAAGATGTGTATAGTAATAAGTCATGAAAATATTCTTGATAAAATGGCTGATAAAGTCATAAACTTATAAGGTGATAATATGTGGAAATTATTAAAAAATGTTGGATACAAAAACTTGATTATATTCTTTTTAGCTATAATATTTGGAATATTATCAATGATATTTCAAATTGGAATACCATTACAAATAAAAAAGATAATTGATTATACAATTAATAATAAAGATGTAAAAATTCAAATGATTATCTCCCTATTTTTAATATATATCGCATCAGAAATTACTGAATTAATAAGCGGAATATTATCAACATATACAGAAGCTTCTTCAGAAAAAGAATTAAGAAAAAAATTATTAAAAAATATAATTAATAATAAAAGTGAAAAAATATCTGAAAAAGGTATAGGATATATTCAAACATTAATATTTGATGACATAGAAATATTTTTATCCATAATGAATCCGAGGATAGTTATAACATCATTATACACATTATATATACTTATTTCAGGATATATAATGTTCAAAATAAATATATTGTATACAGCAATAATAGTCTTTTATCTCGTAAGTATATTTTTTCATTTTAAGATAGCTTTTAAAAAAAATTCAGAAGGATTTCAGAAAGTTCAAAATACAAAAAGAGATTTAAAAGCAAAAGTTGAAAATCTATTAAAGACACGTGTGGACTTATATTTATATAATAAAATCAAATATTTTTTTGAAAAACAAAATAAAGAATTTGATGAATTTACAGAAAAAAATAAAAAAGCATATTCAATTAATCATATATATATTAATATGATACCAGAATATATAAGAACAATATCTTTTTCAATGATATTGATAATATCTATATATCAATTAATTTCTAAAACAATTACAATAGGAACATTTCAGATGATATTAAATTATTCAGGAACAATATTTATTGTTGCTCAGCAATTATCAATAATAACCTCAGATATATCAAGAGCTCTTTCAAACAAAAATATTTTATTAGAATATATTGAAAATAATAAAAAAAATTTATCTAAAATATCCGAAGAAGAAATAAACAATATTTTAGTTGAAAATTTATCCTATGGATATAATGGAACTAATTTAATTGAAAATCTTTCATTTTCTGCATATAAAAATGAAATTATAATAATAAAAGGAAAAAGTGGAACGGGGAAAACAACTTTATTAGATATTTTAAGTGGAAGAAAAGAAATAGGAAAAGGCAAAATAAAAATAAACAACGATAATAATTTAGAGGTTAAAAATATAATTAATAAAATATCTTATATGACACAAAATGATTATATATTTAATGAAAGTGTATATGAAAACATATCTCTGGGAAGAAATATAAATAAAGAAATAATAAGAGAAATGCTTGATTTTTTTAGCTTAAAAGATATTCATCTTGATTATAAATTGGAAAAAAATGGAAATAATATATCTGGAGGACAAAAATCAAGAATTCTACTTGCAAGAGCGTTAACAGCTAAAGAAAGAAAGATAATATTACTTGATGAGCCTTTAAATGGAGTAGATAAAAAAACAAAACAAAAAATACTTTATGGTATAAATAAGTTTTTAAAAGATAAAATTGTAATAATATCAACCCATGATAAAGATATAAGCAAAATTGGAAAAATTATAGATATTGAGCAATTTTCGAGTTTTTAATTATAATAAGTTTTCAATTATAATTTGAATTCTTTTTACTTGAGAAATATATAAAAGATATAAATTGGGTAAGAAGGATAATTACAACATTATTTATTGATGCTATTCAAATTTTTAATAATAATAAAAGTATGGATAAAAAATTTAGAATTGATTAAATATGAAAATACTGATTTAATAGATATATTACTGGAGGTAAGTAATAATGCTCAAAGTAGAACAATTGCAGAAAAGTTTAAAAAAGCAAATAATATTAAATAATATAACTTTTGAAATTAAAGAAGGAGAAATTTTCAGTTTATTTGGGCATAACGCAAGTGGTAAAAGTACATTATTGAAGATATTGAGTGGAATAATGAAGCCAGATAATGGAAATATATTTCTAAATGGGAAAGATATACATAAAAATAATAAAGTTAAAAAAGATATATGTGCAGTTTTTCAGGAAAACATAGTGCCTTCTGGATTTAAAACAATAGACTTTTTATTATTTTATTCAAAAATTGTAAAAAGTCCATATAGAAAAAAAGATATTATCTCTTTAGCAGAAAGTTATGGGATAAAAAATGAAGATATGAAAAAGAAGATAACACATCTTTCAGGTGGAACAAAAAAGAAAATAGAATTTTTAAAATCCATAATATATAAAGATGCTCTATTTCATTTATTTGATGAACCCACAATAGGATTCGATCCAGAATCTCAAAAAACGGCCTGGGATCATATAAGGAGTTTAAAAAAAGAAAAGAAGATAATATTATTGGTTACAAATATGAGAAATGAATTAAATGAATTGGCAGATACTAAAAAAATAATAATAGATGGAAAAATAAAAGATTTTAGGGAGGGGAAAATAATGAAAATATTGAAATTTACAGTAAAAAATTGAAAAAAAGAAATAAAGGAAAAGATAGAAAAAATAGAAGGAGTAGAAAAAGTAGTTGTTAAAGCAGAATTAGATAAAATAAAAAATGATATTCAACAAAAATTTGGTAATGCAAATATAAAAGTGGTTGATTTATCAAATACTGATATATCGGTTGATGATGTTCTGGAAAAATTAGGTATTGAAAAAACACAGGTAGCAACTATGGAAAATAAAGAATTAAAACATGTTATAGAAGTATACACAAATGACAATATTGAAACAGTAGAAAATGATGTATTAAAGACATTTGTTGAATACAAAGTGCAGATATTGAGTATGGAGGTAAATTAATGCTGGAATATTATAAATATGAAGCCAAATACTTATTTCTGGAAAAATCAAAAATAATCACATTATTGATATCCCAGACTATATCTATAATGATATTACCATATGGTTTGGGAAAAATTTCTAATAGCGATATGTATTCACAGGCATTATCAATAGGGTTAATATCTCTGGCAATGATAATAGTTTCAATAGTTGGCGGAGTTGAATTAGGAATAGAATTTGTGACAAAACAAAAGATATATTTTGAATTAAGTTTACCAATAAAAATGAGAACATTAATATTTGGAAAATTCTTTAGAATGGGATTATTAAATACTATAGTATTGTTATATGCATTAACATTAGTAAATTTAATATATTTACATCTGGGATTTTTAAAGTTTATAATTGTATTTATATTTTTATTAATTCAAACAATGACATTATCGGGAATATCAACACCAGTTTCAGCATTAAATGCTGTATTCTGTTTTGTTATAGGATACATTTTATTAAAAATAACAATAATTAACATATGGAAATACAAAAATTGAAGTTAAATTATAAATACGCTGTTAAAAACAGAAAAAACCCTTCTTGATATTGTAAAATAAGAAGGGTTTTATTTTTATTTACACAAAATTTTTTATGGTCTCAATTTTATGGACTTTATTATAATGGGAATTTTGACAATCCACCATCTACTAAAATAGTTTGGCCATTAACATATGATGCTCTTTCGGATGAAAGAAAAACTACCACATTAGCTATCTCTTCAGGCATTGCCATTCTTTTTAAAGGAATATTATCTGAAATTTGCTTTTCTTTTTCTTCATTGACTAATTCTCTAACTCTTGTTGTTTTTGTCCAGCCAGGCCCCACTGCATTAAAAGTTATATTGTACTTCCCATATTCTAAAGATAGCGTTTTGAGTAATCCAGTTATTCCTAATCTTATTGAATTGGATATATAAAGATTTTCTATTGGTGTTTTTACAGAAAGGGAAGTTAAAAATACAACTCTCGCCCATTCTTTATTTTTCATTTTAGGCAAAAAATATTTTAAAATACGAACGGTACTCATAAGATTTTGTTCAAATCCATATTGCCAATCTTCTTCAGATGTTTCTTCAAAATATCCAGGCTTAGGTCCTCCTGCATTTAAAAATATAATATCAGGAACTCCATATTTCTCTTCAAAATTTTTATTCATATTATCTATATCTTCTTTTTTTGAAAGATCACATATAATATATGGAAATCCTGTTTTTTTCAATTTTTCTTCATTTCTGGATATTACTACAGGTTTAGCCCCTTCATTGTTAAATGTGTTTGCCACAGCTAAACCTATTCCCGAACTTCCTCCAGTAACTAATACTGTTTTATTTTTTAATCCTAAATCCATTTCTCTCCCCCCATTTTTATATTTTACATTTTCGATGGATTTTCAAAATTTGTTTTTATAAACCACACATGAATTTTTACTCCATCTTTTTCTTCCATTAAATATTTAAAATCTTCTATTGTGTTTGAGTATATTATCAACCATCCTTCTTTTAATCCTCTTCTTGTTACGTATTCAAATAATTGTTTTTTCGCTTTTTCATATTCATCACTATCTATATTTGCTTTTACTTCTATTAAATATTCTCTGTTATCCAGATTTATTAGTAAATCTATTCTTCCTCCACCTACTTCTGTTTCTGGATATACTTTTCCTTCTGCTGCTTCTACATATAAACTTAGAAATTGATCTAAATTATATTGATATACACCTTCATAGTAATTTCTTCCCTTAAACATTTTTGCTCCTCTTTGTTTTATATATGTTGTATATCTTTTCATCAATTTATTTAGGTCTAATACACCGTTATTTATATAATTCTTAACCGTTTCTCCAAATGGTTTCATTTTTTCTTTTTCGCCATTTATTTGTGGTTTAAATCTGTCATATAATGCTTTATAGTATAACGGTACTCTTACACAACATTTCCTTTCACAATTATCTATTACTCCATTTAAATATAAGTAGTTTATCCTTTCATCATATATATTAAATTCAACGCTTCCTGGTTCAAATAATATTTTCATTACCAATTCTTTTTCTTTTTTCGCTTTGTTTATTATATTTGCTATGTTTTTATCTATATATACATACATAAAATCATTTAATGTTTTTTCAAAATATTCTTTCGTTATTATCTTTTCATTCTTAGCTTTTTTCGCTACTAAATCATAGGATAATGCATTGGTTAATCCAGGTTGTCCTCCTGCATTATGCCATATAAGTTCTTTTACTTCTTCTTCAAATATTTGCCCTGTTTCTTTTTCATGTTGGTTTAATAAATCATATACCTGTTCTTTTGTAAAGTATGGCACTTCCATATGTTCTGCTATATTAAATGGACTTGCATTATCTTCTAATATTCCACTTAAATAACTTACACTTATTAATATCACACTTCTTAATTTATATCCTTTTCTCATATGATATATTTCCCTTATTGCGTGTAAAAATTCATTCATTAATTCTTCATTGTTAAACTTCTCAAATTCATCTATCATTAGTATTATTTCTTTTTCAAATTTTTCACTCATTTCTATTATATATTTACTTATTTGCCTTATTGTCATTGTATTTTTATACTCAAATGATTTTCCATATTTGAATTGTAAATAAAAATCTATTTTTTCTTTAAACAACTCCATAAATTCATTTTCATCTTCAATCCTTCCAAGATTTTCAAATGAAATAAATATAGGCAAATATTTATCTTTTGTTTTTTCCACTATTTCATTCAAAAATGTAGTCTTTCCTGTTTGCCTTGGTGCTGATACTGTGAAGTATCTCCAATTTTCTATATGATCAATTGCTTCTTTCATCAATTCTGGTCTTTCTATATAATAACAAGTGTTCTTATCAACAGGTCCTGATGTACAAAATCGTTTCATCTTTTCACCTCCACAACAGAATTATATCACATTTCAATAATAAAAATCCCCCTCTGAAAATCAGAGGGGGTGATGAATTACTCAACTGAGTTTATTATTTCCATTATTTTTTCTTTCATCAATTTTAATTTTTCTTTTGATTTTTCTTCTTCTTTATCTTTTGAATAAATGTAGATCTTTAGTTTTGGTTCTGTTCCTGAAGGTCTTACAGCATACCATGAACCATCATCAAAGAAGAATCTCAATACATTTGATTTTGGAACATCAGTTTCTTTTGTTTCACCTGTTTTTAAATCTATATCTTTCTTTTCTAAATAATCTATATATCTTACAAGTTTCATATCACCAATTTCTTTTGGAAATTCTTTTCTATATACTTCCATTATTCTTTTCATTTTTGCCATACCTTCTAAACCTTCAATAATTATGGAGAAATTATTTTCAAAATAATAACCAATTTCTTTGTACATATCATTTAAAACATCTACTAATGTTTTACCAAGCTTTTTATAATATCCAGCTGCTTCAGATACAAACATTGAAGAAATAACACCATCTTTATCCCTTACAAATGTCCCTGTTACATAACCAATACTTTCTTCATATCCAAATTCAAAATCATATTTTCCTTCTAATTCATTCTCTAACCCACAAATGTTTTTAAATCCTGTTAATGTTTCAAATGTAACTACTCCATATTTTTCTGCTAATTCTTTTCCTAAATCACCTGTAACTATTGATTTTATAATCATACCTTTATCTGAAAGCATTCCTTTTTCTTTTCTACCTTCGATTATATATTTAATTAATATTGCACCAGTTTGATTACCATTTAGAGGAACATATTCACCATTATGTTTTACCACAACTGCTGTTCTATCACAATCTGGATCTGTTGCAATTATTACATCAGCATCTTTTTCTTTTGCAAGATTTTTAGCATATTCAAATGCTTTAATATCTTCAGGATTTGGGTATCCAACTGTTGTAAAGTCTGGATCTGGATTTTCTTGTTCTGGAACAACAAATACATTATTAAATCCTCTTTCTGCTAATACTCTTCTTACTGGCTTATTACCTGTCCCATTAAGAGGTGTATACACAATTTTCACATCTTTATCAATATCTTCTCTTATTGCTAAACCTTTTACTTTTTCTATATATTCATCTTCAATTTCTTTTCCAACATATTCTAATAATCCTTTTTCTAAAGCTTCTTCTTCTGAAATCTTTTTAATCATAGAAAAATCTGTTAATTTCTTTATATTTTCCATAACAGGTATTGCAACATCATCTAAAATTTGAGAACCTTGTTCCCAATACACTTTATAACCATTATAATTTTTTGGATTATGACTTGCTGTTACAACTATACCTGCTGCAGTATGTAATCTTCTTACAGAAAATGATAATAATGGTGTTGGTGCTATATGATCAAATAAATAAGCTTTAATTCCATTAGCTGATAAAATTAAAGCTGCAGTTTTAGCAAAAAGATCTGAATTATGTCTTACATCATAGGCAATAACAACACCACGTTTCATATATTCTTCGCCTTTAGATTTAATAAAATCTGCTAAACCCTGGGTAGCTTTACCTACTGTATATATATTCATTCTGTTAGTTCCAGCACCTAATATACCTCTTAAACCAGCTGTACCAAATTCCAGTTCTTTATAGAATCTTTCCATAATCTCTTTTTCGTTATCTTTAATAGATAATAGTTCTTTTTTAGTTTCTTCGTCCACATAAGGACTATTTAACCATTCTTCATATACTTTCATGTAATCCATTCTTACCACTCCTTTATCTTATTTATCATCCGCCGCCAAGTAATGGCAATATTTGTAATTCCCCATCTTTAATTTTTTTGTCAGTTGTAATAAATTCATTATTGTGTATAAATTTTACCCTCATTGTTATATAACTCTTTTGACCCATGAGATCAATATATAATTTTAAGACCATATGATCTTTTTCTTTTTTTATTATTTCAAATTTAGAATCTATCTTTTTACCAATAAAATTTAACAAATCTTCAATACTTTTTTCCTTTTCAATTTTTAGTTCAATAGACTTTTTATCAACAATTGTTCTTAAATTACTCATAAACTTTATCTTCAACATTATTTCACCTCATTTTTATTATATCATAAGTATAAAAAAATGCATCATGCGATGCATTTCAGAATGTTGACAAAATATTTTAATTATTATTTCCATTTTTCATATTTTTCATTTTATACATTTCTTCATCTGCTTTTTTTAATGCTTTAATATAATTTTCACCATTAAACTCAGATATACCATATGATATTGAAATTTCAAAGTCAAAAGGATTATTTTTCAATTCTTCACTTATTATTTCCATTTTTTTAGCTATATCATCAATAGAAGCTTCCGGAAATACAAGAAGAAATTCATCACCGCCAAATCTAACCCCTATATCCATACTTCTGATATTTTCCAGAAAACGATTTGAAATAAATTTTAACACTTCATCTCCTACAACATGCCCATATGTATCATTAATATGTTTAAATTTATCTATATCTATCATCACCAAAATGGATACCTTATTTTTTCTTTTAAGATATTCAGCATGTTTTAATATCCACTCATTAAAATAATATCTAGAATATAATTGAGTTAATGCATCTTTCGTAGCAAGTTCTTTAAAATGATTTTTCTCTTCATTATATTTCTTGAGAATATATTGGTATTTTATAACAAAATCGATATGAGATGCTATTGATTCCAGTATCTTTTTATCTTTCTCAGAATAAGCATCTTTCCCTTTTTTCCCAAAAGCAAACAATCCGTGAATTTTATTTTCAAAATAATAAGGAAAAATATACAGTGTTAATTCATTGAGATTCTCATCGAATTCATATGAATCAATACTACTCTTATAACCATCTTTTGAAAAAGAAAAAGCTTCCGGAACGTATAATTTGTCTAAATTGTTATCAAAAAAATACCATGCCAAAGTTTTTTCCGATTTGTCTAATTTTTTTTCTATTTTTTTATTCTCATAATAAATAGTTACTTTTGCACTTCTTTTATCTTCCAAAAGAGTATTATATGCAAATATATCTATTAAACTTATTTTTCTTAAATAATTAAACATACTTTCCATTGTACCACTTAAATTAAAATTTTTTGTATATGTTAAATTCCGAATATTATCCAGTACTTCTATACTACGTTGCATTTCTTCTAATTCTTTATTTTTATTTGAAAGTTCAGTTATATCTTTAAAAACTTCAAGAACAAACTCAGTATCAAAAAAGTTTATTTTTGATGATGTTATATAATAAATTTTTCCCATTATTTCTCTAATAGTATTTTGAAAAAATCCTTCTTTTTCATTAGAAAGAACTTGCAATATTTTTACTTTTTCTCCTTTACTAAAAAGATCTAAGTATTCACTTACTTTATTAATCTTTTTACCAATAACTTTTTCTACTCCTGGACTTAAATAATAAATATCTTCCATATTATGAATAGCAATAAAAAACGGCAATTTATCAAGAATTGAATAAAAATTCTTGATTTCTCTTTTTAATTTATTTTTTGTTTTTAAATAAAGATAAGCAAAAGTTGATATAGCAATAATAAAAAAAATAATAGAAATATATAACATTTTATCCTCCTATATCAGGAATTGTTAATCTTTCAAACGGATTTTCATTAAATATAAGATACTTATTTTCTCTATTAAATTTATCTATAAACTCTGGAAAATATGTCATATTGTATATTATATATTTTAAAGGTATTCCGCTATTATTTAATATTTTTGCATCTCTAAACCAATCTGGTATTTCTACTGGTGCATCCGAAGAAAAAAACATTGGAATTTTTTCATCAAATAACTTCTTGAATCTATATGTTAGTTTACTTCTTTTTCCTAACCTATTTTTTAATATTTTTTTATCAGATTCAATAAATTGTGGTTGCATATCTAATATCAAATTATATTTTTTAATTTTTTCTATTTGATCGTCATGTAAAATTGATGCATGAATAATTCTATGATAATACTCTGGTTTTGTTTTTTCAAATACATTCAAAATTACATCTATAGCTCCATCACCTATTGCATGCATACATAAATGAAGATTATTATTTTCACAAAATTCTAATACTTTTTTTAATTCATCTTCTTTCCAAACTAAATATCCTTTATCCTTACCATCATTATATTTTTCTCTTAAATATGCAGTTCTTCCTCCAAAAGATCCATCAACGTATATTTTTACTGCTTTAAAAGTATTAAAATATCCTTTTTCATAATAATCGATTAATTCATTATAATTATTAATAGCAACCTTCTCAAAAACCTTTAATTCATCATCAAAAGGTAAATCTTCTTTGCTTATACCATGTAAATCGTCAGAATGAATAAATCCATACCCTTTATTTAATAGATATTCTTTTGCTTTTAAATATGCTCTTTTTACATCAGAATAAAAACCATATATTTCATGAAATTTTTCCAGGGCTTTTTCTTTAATTATTTTTTTCTTAAAATCTATATACTTATTATCAACTTCTTTTGTAAGCCTTTCTAAAATAACAGAATTTACAATTGCTATATGACCACATCTTCTTATAAGTATTATAGGTGTATTTTTAGAATATATATCTAAATCTATATTTAATTCACTCCAACCTCTTAAAACAACTTTTTCTGGATTATCTTTTAATTTATCTATTATTATTTTCTCTATATCTTCTTTTTTTAAACCCTCAATATCAGGATTTAATAATTTTTCACCAAAACCTAAAATATGCATATGCGTATCTGTTATTAATGGTGTTATATATTTATTCAAGTTATGCTTAGTGTTTTTATATACGAATTTTCCATCTTTTGTTAAATAATACATTTCTTCACCTCTTTTATTATTATTAATATATTATTAATTTAATTATAATCTTTTACACTTTTATTATATCATAATTTGTAATATTTTCTTCTCACTATTTAAAATTTTTTGAAAGAAAATTATTATATTAGAGGAATATTATATAAACTGTTCTTTATATAAAAAATCTTTTATACAAGTGGGGTGATATTATCTTTGAAAAAGACGTTGAAAAATTAGCTAATGTATTTTCAGTATTAGGTTCTCCTATCCGGATCAAAATTTTATCTTTATTATTGGAAAGACCTTATTGTGTAAATCATATATCAAAATCTTTGAATATTTCTCAACCATTAGCTTCTCAACATCTAAAATCATTAAAAGAAAATGGATTTGTAATTTGTGAAAGAGATGCACAAAGAATTAGATATAAAATTTCTTCTGAAGAATTTAAAGAATTTCTCAACAAATTAATTTCTGAAATTAAAAAATTAGAGGTGATCAAATGACAACAAATGCCATTCTTGTATTAATAATTGTTGCAGCTGCCTATTTATATATTATTTTTGGAAAGAAAAACAAACCAGTTGTAGTTTTTAGTCTTGCATTATTAATCTCAGCACTAAGATTGGTTGAAGGCTTGGATACAGAAAATTTTAGTCATGTTGTCGATGTTGATACACTTGGGCTTTTAACTGGTATGATGATGATAGTTGCTTTTTTAAGCAAATCTGGTTTTTTTGAATTTTTTTCAATAAAAATAATAAAGCTTGGTGGAAAGAGGTTTTTTCTAACAGTAACAATGTTAATGATTATAGTTGCTTTAACATCAGCTTTTTTAGATAATGTTGTTACTATTTTAGTTATGGCACCAATGATTTTTTTAATAGCAGATATGCTTGAAATAAGTCCTATTCCTTTAATAATGCTTACAATATTAATGGATAATATTGGAGGTGCTGCTACATTAATTGGTAGTCCATTAAACCTTGTTATAGGTTCTATTAGCGGATATTCTTTTAATGATTTTATAGTAAAAATGGGACCGGTATCTATATTAGCATTTATAGGTGTATTGATATATTTCAAAAAACATCTAAAAATTAATGAAAAAGCTTTGTTAAACATCGAAAAATTGAAAAAAATGGATGAAAATAAAGCTATAACTGATAAAAAAATGATGATATACTCTTTAATAGATTTTGTTATAGTTATCGTTTTATTTATTCTACATTCTACACTTCATGTAGAATTAGCGGTAATTGCTCTATTAGGAGGTTCTATTCTTGTATTTAAATTTGCTCATGGATATGAAGATATCGCTAAAGATATCGATTGGGATATGTTGTTTTTCTTTGCTGGGTTATATATGACATCTTATGCTTTAGAAGAAGTTGGATTTACTGAAAAAATAGCCCACATGTTTATGCCTTTAGAAGGAACCCCACTTCTACTTATAGGTGTGTTTTATTTAATAGCTATTATTACAATTCCAATTTTAAATAACGTACCTTCTGCATTAATTTTAGCACCTGTAATTAAAATACTGGTTGGACAGGGAATGACTCCTGTATTATGGTGGGCTTTTGCTATAGGAGCTAATTTCGCTACAAGTTTAACTCCATTGGGAGCAGTTCAAAATATTGTAGCTGTAAATTATCTTGAAAAAAATCTGGGAAGAAAATTTGGGTTTATGGAATATATGAGATGGAAAATAGTTCCTGTATTAATATCTTTAATTATTGGTTTATTATATGTCGGATACTTATTATATGTATAAAAACAGCTCAGACTGAGCTGTTTTTATATTTTAAATCCTATATCATTCTTTTTAATGTTTTTCGCTTTTCCCATATTAAATGTTCCACCTAATGCTAATACTGTTGCTAACTCTACAGGTAATCCTACTTTTATAATTTTTTCAACAGTGATTTTTACATCATATTTTACCTTAACAAACTCATAATTATATACACCTTTTTCAATATTTAATATTAAATATGTTGCTAATGGTTCCCTATCTTTTGTTCTACCGACACTCCCGGGGTTTAGTACAGTTTTTCCATGTAAATGTTTTGCCATCATTAAATGTGTATGTCCATTAATTATTATATCTGCATTTACATTATCTGTTAATTCCTTTAATCTTTCCGGTGTTATATTAGGCTTTACATATTCTAATAAATGATTTAATGGACTACCATGTACCAATAATATTTTTACTCCCTCAATTTCAATTTCTTTTTTCATCGGCAATGATTTTAAGAATTCTTTATTTTCTTTACTTGTGTTTTTTATTGTCCAATTTATTGATTCATCTCCAACTTCTGTTTCTCTTCCTGGATTATATGCACAGCCACAACTTTCTTTTTCATATCCAATAGCATCGTCATAATTTCCCATAATACTTTCAATATTCATTTTTCTTATAATTTCAACTACTTCATTAGGATTCGGTCCATAACCCACTAAATCTCCTAAACAATAAATTTTTTCAACATTTCTTTTTTTAATATCATCTAATACAGCATTTAATGCCTCTAAATTACTATGAATATCAGAAATAAAAGCTATTTTCATTCTATCACTCCCATACAAATTTATTTCTTGTTTTATTGGCGATATTTACCAATGTAAGCATTACAGGTACTTCTACTAAAACTCCAACAACAGTAGCTAAAACAGCTCCAGATTCCAAACCAAATAATGATATAGCTACTGCTACAGCTAATTCAAAAAAGTTGCTTGCACCAATCATAGATGCTGGAGCAGCTATTCTATGAGGTAATTTCCATTTATATGCCCAAAAATATCCAATTGAAAAAATGAAAAATGTTTGTATTATTAATGGTACAGCAATTAATAATATATGCAAATAATTATTTAAAATAACTTCCCCCTGGAATGAAAACAAAATTATTAAAGTCAATAATAATCCTATAGTTGATACTACAGAAAATTCTTTCAAAAATACATTATTAAACCATTCAATACCTTTTTTATTTATAATATATCTTCTAGTAATTATTGCAGCAATTAAAGGGAATAATACGAATATTATAACAGAAAATAATAATGTGTCAAATGGAACATCTACATTTCCAACTTTTAATAGAAATGAGACTATTGGAGCAAATGCAAATAGAATCACTAAATCATTTATAGCAACCTGAACAAGAGTATATGCAGGATCACCATCACTTAAATAACTCCAAACAAATACCATTGCAGTGCAAGGAGCTGCTCCTAATAATACTGCTCCTGCAATATATTCGCTAGCAAGTTCTGGGTTTATAAATGCAGCAAATATATATTTAAAAAATATCCATGCAAAAAAATACATAGTAAATGGTTTTATAATCCAATTTACTGTTAAAGTAACAATTAATCCTTTTGGATTTTTCCCAACATATTTTAAACTGGAAAAATCAATTTTCAGCATCATAGGAAAAATCATTAACCATATTAATATTGCTACAGGTATCGAAACATTAGCATATTCCCATTTACTTAATGTTTGAGGAAACGCAGGTATAATTTTGCCTATTAAAACTCCTAAAACGATACAAACTGCAACCCATAAACTTAGGTATTTTTCAAATACGTTCATTTTTTTCTCCATATTATACCTCCCTTGAATTCAAATTTATTTGGCATCTTCCAGGTGAATTTTTATATTCTCTTAATTTTATTAAATCAGATTTGAATGGTTCTAATTCCTGTATTTCTTTCATTATTTCAATCATAAAAGGATGTTTATTAAAGACTTCTTCATTTATCTTATAATATGTCCAATATGAACTTTTTCTGCTTGTAGCCAAATCAAGTAACATTATTTTTTTTAAATGCTTTGAAATATTTGGTTGAGATAATCCTAAAACCTCTTCCAAATCACAATTACAATGTTCACCTTGAAAAAGGATGTTTAATATTCTTAACCTTGTTTCATCAGAAAAAAGTTTTATCATTTCAACAAATTTATTCATATTATTACCTCCATATAACTATATGATTATTTGGTTATATAATTATAACAGATAATATAAAAAATAAAGAGTTTTTATATTGCAAAAACATTAAAAAATGATTAAGTTTTAGATATATGGCTAAAATGCTTTATTTATAGGTATTTTAGACTGTATATTTTTTTCTATTTTAGTTGACTTTTATATTTTTTTGGAATATAATATTATTAGATGGTTATATCAGCAGTTGTTCATATGTAGTTATGTATATATCGTTATATGCTGGTATATAAAAGTTTTAAAATTTTATAGGAGGTGTTAGGTATGACATGGAAAGGTTGGACAGTATTAATTTTTGCAGTTTGGTTAATTATCGCAGCATTTATTCCTGGTGTTGTTGGTTCATCAAGTGCTAATTTAACAAATTTCTTAATCGCCGGTATTGTATTTATAGCAGCAGGGTTACCAATGCTTAGAAACGCCAATAAGACAGCTGCATGGATAATATTAATTTCTGGTGTATGGTTACTTATTTCCGCTTTCATTCCTGGAGTTACTGGTTCAAAAGCAGGTGCAATGACAAATGATTTATTATTTGGTATTTTAACTGCAATATTCGCTTTTTTTGATAGAAAATCCTCTCCAGAAGTTTTCTTTGAACAAAATAACAACAAGTAAAGATCTAATAAACCCTGTACTAAAAAGTACAGGGTTTATTAATTTCTATATGGAGGTGAAATATTGAATATTTCATATAATGATAAGAAATTTCATGATATAGCTACTATTTTTTCTATATTTTCTGATGTTACAAGATTGCGTATTCTAACTGTTTTATTATCCGGGGCAAAAAATGTCAAAACAATATGCGATACATTAAATTTAAAACAATCAACATGCTCTCATCAATTAAAAATTTTAAAACAATCCAACATAGTAAAATCAGAACGACGTGGACAACATATTTTTTACTTTATTAATAATAAATATATTAAAAAAATTTTTGATTTTGGTTATTTACTTACCGAAGAATTATAAAAATACCATCCTTCAACAGGATGGTATTTTTATACAAAACTATTTTGAGAATTCTATTTTTCCAATTATTTCTACTGCATCTTTTAAAGTATTATAAGTTGTACTACTTTTTTCAATTTTTGCTTTTACTTCTTCCAGGTCATACTCTTTAAGGTTACCATCTACTTTAATACTGTATTCAATCTTAACTAATTTAGGTATCTCTGGATCTCTATAACCTTTTAATTCCATATCAATATCTGAATATTTTACACCTTCATCTAATAAAAATCTTTGTAGATTTATCATTACACATGATCCTAAAGCTGCTATTACCATCTCTACAGGTGTATGAGCATTTTTATGTTTCCTATCTGGATTTACTGATATTTTGGTTTCTAAATCTCTGGCAATATGCAACGCAACAGACTCTTCAGGTAAAAACTTTGTTTTTAATTTAAATTCTTGTAAAAACTCCATCATTCTTCCTCCCTTATCAAATTTGATTTGTGTTTTTTGCCTTCAAAATAGTGCCATATAATTTTTTCCATATGAATATACAATATAAGTAAAATTATTTGAAAAATAGGTAATACTGCTGCTGGAATTGCTACTAACGGTCCAAATGCCATAGTTGCTAAAGCTACAGCTGTACCATTATTTTTTCCTGTACTCAGAAAAACTATTCCCATATGCTCCTTATAACTTAATCCAGATTTCTTATTAATAAATGTTTCTAATAGCAATGCCAAAATTATATATATCAATGTAATTATTCCTAACTGAACTAAAATCCCCCATTTTGAGAGTAGCATATTACCTTTTAAAAAGAAGATAAAAAAGATCACAAACAACATAGAAAAAGGTGTTATCAATCCGTCAATGGCTTTATATTCTTCAATCCTTTTTTCCCTTTAAATTTTATTATAAATATTCTTGTTATATAACCAAGAATCATAGGTAATATGACTACAATTAAAATCGATTTTAAAATTGAATTCATAGGCACATGAATATTGCTTCCTTTTGCAATAAAATGAAGATACATTGGATATATCATAAAAAATACAAATAATACTATTAAGTTAGAATATATGCCTTTGTGCAAAGATGCATATGACGAAAACTTTATTCCAAGTAGCCATCCTGTAGTTATTGCTAATAATGAATATAACACCAAAAATCTCTTTATATTAGATGCTAGTTTTTTAATAATTTCCATTTTTTCACCTCCGCTGAATATATTATGTTTTTATTTTTGCTTTTTGGTTAAATATGCAAGCTGATTTTATAAAATATAGTGACATTTCTGTCACTATATCAAATAAATATTTTTATTATCATCCACACAGCAGCAAACAAAATGACATATACAAATATTTTCTTAAGGTTTTCTGTTTTTACCTTTGTTGAAAAATGGGAACCAATCAATGATCCCAACGCTGCAAATGTTGCCATAGTTATATTAAACTTCCAATCAATTCCTACACTCAAACCTCTTCCAATAAATCCCGTTGTTGCAGAAAACAAAACCATCATGGAATTAGTAGCAAAAGCTAAACGCATAGGCATATTACCAATTATAATAAGTAATGGAACAATTAATCCACCACCTGAAATTCCAACCATTCCAGCTATAAATCCGATAACAAAAACTGTTGGAATTACAATAATAAGGGGAATATCATATTCGTGGTCGCAACATTTTCTTCTTAACACAGGTCCAAATTTTATATTTAAATTTCTTTTTTTTCTTGAAATAAAAAATGCTGATAATAATAGTAGTGTTGAAAATATAATTTTTAATAGCACTACACTAATTTTTGCAGAAATAAATCCTCCTAAAAAAGAACCACTTGCAACAGATAAAATCATTATTGTACCTGTATACCAATCTATTAACGCCTTTTTATGATATACCAACATCATTATTAAACCAGATACCATTAAAATAAACAAAGAAGCTGATGCCGCTTGTTGATAGGATATACCATATGCTAAAAAAATTGGTACAAAAAATTCTCCACCACCTTTTCCAAGCATGGATAAAACAATAGTTATAAAAAATAAAACAATTCCAAGCGCTATCATTACTTCATCTCCTATTCATTGATATGTTCTTCACCAACTTCAATTAAATCTTTAATATGAGAATCGTCTAATGAGTAACGAATAAATTTACCTTCTCTTTTTGCTTTTACTACTTTATATTGTCTTAAAATCTTCAATTGATGCGAACATGTAGATTGATTTAAACCAACTATTTGACAAATTTTTTTGACACATTTTTCACCATCTAATAATGCGTGTAAAATTTTTAATCTTGTGGGATCTGCAAATATAGAAAAAAACTCTGCCATATCATAATAATAATCATGATCATGCTTTAATTCCGTCATTTCTGCTTTTTTAGACATAATTACACCTCCAATATAACCAATTCACATATGAAAAGTTGTTTATATGTACATAATGATATTATATATTAAATCTTTAATTTTGTCAACAAAAAATCTCCCAAAAGGGAGACTTAGGATTTATTAAAGTTTGATTCAGTTTCTTCATCATCTAATGGTTTATCACAATTAATAAGCGGAGCTATTTTTTCAAAAGATTTTTTCACAACATTATTTTTTGCTACCAGCTTTTTCATTTCTGAAACATCAGGAAAAGATATCGCACTTGTAGGACAAAGATTCGCACAGGTTTGACATCCAACCATACAATTATATGGTTGAGCTACTACAGGTTTTGATAGTTTATCATCCCAATCAAATACTCTTCTTCCACAAGTTACAAAACACAATCCACAACCTGCACACTTATCATGATCAATAGTTGGATACCAATTTATTTCTTTTCTATTCATTCCCCACCAGGATATCTTTGTTAAATCTTTCACTTCTCTACCTAAAGCGTCTTTGCCAATTGTCGGCATATTATTTGGTGTTGACATACTTTCACCTCCAATAATGAAATTTTTCTCAATTAAATACTAAAACTTTAATGTTTATTTTAAATTTTATATGTTATACAATTTGGTTAAATATACAAATGATAATTAAAAATAATGGTGCTATAAAATATAGCGCCATTATGATTATTATTTTTTTCTAAATATAAAAATAGTTAAATTAACAAAGGTAATTAACCATATAACTGTTAATAAGAAATACATTCCCAATCCTATATAATCGATAAGCTTTATTTTGAAAAACATGGAAATATTGTGAGTTGATGCAACATATGCTCCAAGAGGGGATATAATTGTAAACCATGATGGAGCAAAACCTTTAATTCTTTCTTCCATAATCTACCTCCTTTTTGCATTTTTATACAAAAATCATTGTAATATTTTTAGTTTTAAATTTCTTACTTTGTTATATTTTTTATATTATCAAAGCTACTAATTTCCTAATATAAAAAAATTATATCTGATTTTTCACTTACTAATAACAGTTTAAAATTTTTATCTTTTTGTGTTTTACCAAATCTTAATTTATTTGAAAATAATATTTAATTTTTTCTTTTATAATGTGGTTATAAGTGAAAATAATCACTATAAGAATCAAAAAAAATTAACTATAGTGAATAAAATCACAATTATTAAGGAGGGATTATTATGAGTAAATATGAAGTTACTAAGAGTATTGATGTAAGGGGTGAAGTTTGTCCAGTTCCAGACGTTGAAGCTAAAAGAGTTGTTAAAAAAATGAAACCTGGTGAAATTTTAGAGGTATGGATTGACTATCCAATGTCAAAGGAAAGAATTCCAGAAGGTATGAAAAAAATGGGCCATGAAGTTATTATATTTTTATTCTGTGATGCTGCAATCGCTTCAAATAATCAAATCAAACCCGTGAGATCTGATAGAAAAATTCCAGACCTTTTAAAAGAAGTTATTGATAGAGGCGGAAAAGTAGAAATATGTGGTATATGTATGGATTACAGAGGAATCACTACTGATATGATAGTTGAGGGATCTAATCCAAGTGGATTACCAGAACTCGCTGCATTAATATATGAAAGCGATAGATTCATTAGTTTAATGGCGTGAGGTGATATAAAATGGGAAAAAAAGTTTTATTTGTTGTTTATCAATCTCCAGTAGGTTCAATTTGGGTAAATGAAGGTTTTAGAACTACATTTGGAATGTATGGAGAAGATATTGAACCAGCTGTTTTATTAATGGAAGGTGCTTCTGTAGCTTTATCAAAAAACACTTCTCCTGAATCACTTGGATTATTGCCAATAAGAATTGTTCAAAGATTTATAAAACGTTACGAAACACCTGTATATGGTATAAAAGAAGATATTGAAAAATACAGAGTTAAAAACATTGACAAAAATTTCAATGCTGAAATTATTAACAAAGACTCATTAACTGATTTTTCCCATCAATTTGATTATGTTATTTTCATGTGAGGTGAAACATGGCTTTAATATTAGTAAAATTTGGTATAGATCATCCTATTGAAAAACTAAAAATAAAAAGTGCAAAAAAAGATGATTCTATTGTATTTATACAAGACGGTATTTATTGGAATTTTGAAAACTTATCTGAATTAACAGAAGGAAAAACTTATTTAGTAAAAGATGATTTTTTAGCAAGAGGATATACAGAAGAAGATGCTAATACTAACTTAATTGATTATCATGAATTCATTGATTTAGTTGAAAAAGAACCTAAATTTATTGGTTAAAGGATATAGAAGGGGAGATTTCTCCCCTTCTTTTTAATCATTTAACTTTTTTGTAAAATAAAATTTCTGTCTAAACGATAAAATACTTGCGACAATAACGCAAAGGGGTGGATTAAATGTATGATGTAATTGTAATTGGTGGTGGTCCTGGCGGATATGTTTCTGCAATTAGATTGGCTCAATTAGGGAAAAAAGTTGCTATCATAGAAAAAGAAAATTTAGGTGGCACCTGTACAAATAAGGGTTGTATCCCAACAAAAGCTCTTTTAACTGCTGCACATTTATATACGGATATTATTTCCAAATCAAAGAAATTTGGTATTAAAGTTGATAGTATTTCTTATGAACTTTCTGGAATTATGAAACATATGAATAAATCAATTACAATGTCGCGTAAAGGTATTGAATATTTAATGAAGAAAAACAATATAGAAGTATTTAAAGGAACTGGAGAAATAATAGATAAAAATCACATAAAAGTGAATGATGAAATCATTGAAAGCGAATATTTGATTTTAGCCCATGGTTCTGTTCCTTCAATGTTCCCACCTTTTAATCAAGTAGAAGGTATATGGACAAGTGATGATGTATTTAAAATGACAGAATTACCAGATAGCATTGTTATTATTGGTGGTGGAGTTATAGGAGTTGAATTTGCGACATTCTTTGCTTCATTAGGCAAAAAAGTTCATATTGTAGAATTAGCTGAGCATATTCTACCTTTTGAAGACGAAGATGTTGCTCAAGAAGTGAAAAAATCATTAATTAAAAAAGGCGTTAAAGTATATGAGAAAACAAAAGTAAAAGATGTTAAAAAGGATGAAAATTATATTGTAATAGCAGAATCTGAAAATGGAGAAATAGAATTAACTGCTGACAGAGTATTATTAGCTGTTGGAAGAAGGCCAAATATCCCGGAAGATGTTAAAAAATTAGGTGTAACAATTGAAAGAGGAGTCGTTACTGACAATACTATGAAAACAAATATTGATAATATATATGCTATAGGGGATATTAGAGCAAAAATTATGTTAGCCCATGTAGCAATGTTTGAAGGTATTGTTGCTGCACATAATATTGCTGGAGAAAAAATGGAAATGGATTATTCAGCAGTTCCATCTATTATTTTCTCTTCTCCAGAAGTTGCTTCGACAGGATTAAAAGAAAAAGATTTAGATCCAGATAAGATAATAATAGGAAAATTCCCTGTTTCAGCTAATGGAAGAGCTAGAACAATGGAAGAAAGAGATGGATTTGCTAAGGTTATAGCGGATAAAGAAACAAAAAAAGTGTTAGGATTTGCTGTTGTTTCACCTTCTGCTACGGATATGATTATGGAAGGTGTTTTAGCTGTTAAACACGGATTAACCGTTGAAGAAGTTTCAAATTCTATACATCCACATCCTACTTTAACAGAAACAATTCTTGGAGCTTTTGAAGATGCTGAAGGAATGGCATTACATATATAAATATAAAAATTTAAATGATTAAAAAAGGAGGAATAATATGAAAAAATTTGCTAAAACTCATGAATGGGTATTATTAGAAGATAATATTGCTTATATTGGTATTTCAGAACATGCTGCTGAGGAATTAGGAGATGTAACATTTGTTGAATTGCCCGAAGTAGGAAAAGAAATAAAAAAAGGTGATGTATTATGTACATTGGAATCTGTAAAGTCAGCAAGTGATGTATATGCACCAATAAGCGGAAAAATTGTAGAAGTTAATTCCACATTAGATAGCAACCCAGAAATAATAAACGATTCACCTGAAAAAGACGGCTGGATTGTAAAGATAGAAGTTTCTAATAAAGAAGAACTCGATGAATTATTATCAGAAGAAGAATATAAAAAATCATTATAATTTTTAAATTCAGGAGAGGCTTAAGCTCTCCTGATTTTTTTGGCTCTTTTTATGTATAATTTTGTTTCACCAGGGATTTCGTTTATTTTCCCTAATAATATATGCCCTTCTTTTGCTATTGAAATAGGAATTCTTTCAGCCGAAAGTGGATAATCCACTATTACTAAAAGCACCTGCTCTTTTTTCATGTTTTTTAATACTTTCCTTGTTTGTATATCAGGAACAGGACAAATTTCACCTCTCATATCAAGAATCATATCTGGTTCAATATTTAAAGAGTTTTGATCTAATAAACATCTTCCCATATGTGTACAATCTATAACTTTATTTCCTTTTATTTCAGAAATAAATTCTATCGCATTTTCTATTATATGAAATATTTTAGTTGAAGAAAAATCAAAATATTCTATACCATTTTTTCTTTCAGATTTTAAAATTCCTATTTTTTTCATATGAAGCAAATGTCTATATATAGTAGAAATATCATGATTTAATTTTTCAGCAATTTCAGAAGCTGTTAAATAATTATCAAATATCGAAATTAATATTTCCATTCTTATTTGATTAGCTAATGCTTTAAATAAATCTTGTAATGTGAGGTTTTTTTTCATATTTTCTCCTTCTTTTTATAATTTTTCTGCCTGTTTTATTAATTCCATTACTTTTCTTGAAGATATAGAAAGAATTTTTGAAGTACCTTGCCTTTCTTCTACTATTATTCCAACTTTTTTTAACATACTAATATGTCTTGAAAGAGTACTTACATCAAGCGGAAATTCTTTTTGCAACTCACATAAACAAATATTTTTATTTTTAGCTATTTTTTTCACTATTTCAACTCTCCATTTACAACCTAAGGCTTTAAAAATTTTATATGCCTCCATTTTACTACCTCCAATTATTTTTTATATATTATACCATTTTTTTATAAAAAGATTTAAATATGAAGATTTCAATATACCTAATATTCTTCATATGTTTAAATGCAAATTTGTAAAAATTAGAAACTGTTAAATTCTATTGTTTTTTGCTATTAAATACGTTTAATCATTTCTTAACAGTTTTAATCACAAAAAATACTCATTTTTTTAGTAGATTCTTAAAAATCAAAGGAGTATAATGATTATTAGGAGGTGGTAAAATGGACTTATCCCCTAATGAAATATTAAATAAAATAGTAAGTGCTGAAATTGAAACGAATAAAAAATTAAAAAAAGCAGAAGACGATCTAAAAAAAGAACTAAAAGAAAAAATATTACTTTTGGAAAAGAAAAAAGAAGAAGATATTAAGCGAATAGATGAAGAATGTAAAAATATTATACAAAATGCACAAAATACAGCTAAAAAAATTATGGAAGAATCCGAAAAAGATATTAAGTCTTTAAGAAAAAAGTTTAATGTTTTTGATGAAAAAATAGATGGCATTGCTTCTTCTGTCGTTGAAAAAATAATTTCATAATTGGGGATGATTAAATTGAAATTTCCAGCATTAATGGCTAAAATAAAAGTTTTAAATTCTAAAATACTTAATGATAACGATTTTCAAAATTTAATAAATACCGATACCGTAACTGAAATTGCAGAATATTTAAAAAATAATACACATTATAAAAAATTATTTGAAGGATTCGATATTGAAAAACTTCATAGAAGAGATATAGAAATATTATTGAGAAAAGCTATGCTAGAGGATATGTATAATATATATTTCTTCCTTCCAATAGAAGGACAAAAATTTTTTAGATTAATGGAAAAAAGATTTGAAATTGAAAATATAAAATTTATTTTAAGATCACTTCATTCAAACCATCCCGAATATATTAAAAAAGAAAAGCTCTTCCCTTTAAATCACAAAACTGTTGATGAAGATACGCTTACCAATATATCCTCTTTTGATGATGCACTCAATATATTTAAAAATACTATTTACGAACCTATTATAAACTCCGTTTATCAAAATTATGCAAAAACAAAGAAAATTCAATATTTATTAAATGCTTTTGATTTTTGGTATTTTACAAAAATGAAATCTATTTTAAGTACGATGCCGTCATTTGGAAAAAATTTAAAAAAATTATATTACATACAAATGGATTTAGCAAATATACAATGGATTTACAGAGCTAAAATTTTATTTAAACTTTCTACTGAAGAAGTATTAAATTTTTTGATGCCTATTTCTTTTAATTTATCTCAAGACGAATTAAAAAGCATGGCTTCTGCTGAAACCACCGATGATTTTATAAATAAAATTTCTATTTGTTCATATGGTCAGTATTTTCACAATATTGATAAAGATATATTCCCATATGTGATAGAGAGAACCTGTGAAAAAATCATTTTAAAAAATGCGAAAACTTTATTAAGTAGAACTCAAAATGGATTTGATGTAATGAGTGGTTACTTATATGTAAGAGAATACGAGTACAAAGATCTGATTACTTTAATTGAAGGAAAAAGATATGAAATACCTGATGAAAAAATTAAAAGTTTCTTGATTTTGGCAGGTGAGAACGATGCATGAGAAATTAAAACCATTTACTATAATTTCAAATAAATACGAATTAGAGGAAATTTCAAAGAAAATATTAGATTCACAAGAAGTTGAAATAATACCACTTGAAAAAATTATAAAACAAGAATTATTGAAAGAATTAAAAATTCAAAAAGAAAATGCTTACAAAGAAATATATGACAATTTTATGAAAATATTTAACTATGCTGAAAAATCTCCTGAACCTAAAACCAAGAAAATAAAATTTCCTTTAATAATCGATAAAGATGAAATATTGAACTTTTCAAATGAATTAAATGAGAAAATGGAGAAAATATTTTTTAAAATTGAAGAATTAAAGGAAGAAAGAAAAAGCCTGGAAACAGAAATAGAATTATTTGAAAAACTCCGTTCCATAAACATAAAAATTGAAAGATTCAGAAAAATGCGAAAATTAAAGTATAAAGTTGGAAAAATTAGCACTATGTATTATGAGAGATTTGTTCAAAGTTTAAATGATAAAAATGCATTATCTATAAATTTTGCAAAAGATGAGAGTTTTGATTGGATAATTATTATTTACGATTCTAATATTGATATTGAAAAAGTTTTATCAGTTGCTAATTTTATGGAATACCATATTTCAGAAAATTATTCAGGAACACCTAAAGAAATATTATGGGAGTTGTATGATAAACATCGTTCATTAAAATACGAAATTGAAATGTTAAACATGTCCTTAAAAAAATTATTTTTCGAAAATAGAAGACATATATATAAATACTTCGATTACATATTTGTTTTAAAAAATATTTATGATTTAACTCATTCAATTAAATTTACAGAAAATTTCTTTTTGATTTCCGGATGGACTACAGAAAAAACATATTTTGATTTATTTAATTATTCAAAATCTAATGATTATATTCTATTCCTTGATTATTCTTTTAATGAAAAAGCACCAACATTATTAAAAAACAATGGATTCTTTAAACATTTTGAATTTGTTGTAAAAATGTTTGGCACACCATCAAGTGATGAAATTGATCCAACTCCTATAATTTCCGTTTTATTCTTACTATTCTATGGAATGATGTTTGGAGATGTCGGCCATGGTTTAATATTAACTTTATTTGGTTTTTGGATATATAAAAAGAAAAAATCAGATCTGTTTTATGTTATAGGTTCAGCTGGAATATTTTCTATGATATTTGGTATATTATACGGAAGTTTTTTCGGTTTTGAAGATATAATTAAACCATTATGGAAGCGACCTATGGATAATATAAATTTCTTTTTAATGTTATCAATTTATTTTGGAATTACAATACTCACACTAGCTATGATTTTAAATATAATAAACAAAATAAAAAATAGAAAAAACAAAGAATTAATTTTCGATCCAAATGGATTCGCGGGTATTTCGTTATATTGGATTTTATTGGGGTCTATATTTTATATGATAAAAAATGGTAATTTTCCTAAAATTAGTTATTTTTTCATTATAGGATTAATTATTGTTATATATCTTAAAAGCATTATATTTGAAGAAGGAAAGATTGGAGAAAAATTAGTGCAAGGATTTTTTGAACTTTTTGAAATTTTATTAGGATATTTAAGCAATACTTTATCTTTTATCAGATTAGGCGCTTTCGCTTTAAATCATGCTGGATTATTCCTTGCATTTTATATGATGTCTCAAATGACACATAATTCTATTTTATCTTTTATTATTTTGTTATTTGGTAATATTTTAATCGTTGTATTAGAAGGCTTAGTTGTTTTCATACAAACTTTAAGGCTTGAATATTATGAATTTTTCACAAGATTTTTTAATGGTAATGGTAGAGAATTTAAACCTATAAAATACAAATTTTAATACAAAATTTTTATGGAGGTGTTAGTTATGGCATACGTTATTTCTCTTTCTATTTTAGTATTTTTAACTGTAGTATTTGGTTTTTATTTTGCAAAAAATCCAGAAAAATCCAGAAAATTTGCAAAAAAGGTATTTGCAGGAAATATAGCTATTTTCATAGCAATTATGGTATTCGCATTAATAAGTTTAAGCCCTTCAACAACTTATGCTGCTTCTGCCAATCCTAATACAACAACTGCAGTAGATACTACTGATAATACCGGATTAGGATTAATTGGTGCTGCATTGGCAACTGGTTTAGCTGCTGTTGGTGCTGGTGTTGGTGTTGGTATGGTTGGTGCTGCTTCCGTTGGCGCTATTAGTGAAAAACCTGAATTATTAGGTAAAACTTTAATCTATGTTGGATTAGCAGAAGGTATTGCAATTTATGGTTTAATAGTTACTATAATGATCCTTGGGAGGATATAACAAATGAAATTCTTTCTTATCAGCGACAATATTGATACTGCCGCCGGACTCAGATTAAGCGGTGTTAATGGAGTCGTTGTACATGAAAGAAATGAAATATTGGAAGCTTTTAATAATGCTTTAAATAATAAGGAATATGGAGTCATTCTTATAACAGAATTAGCTGCTGAAAAAATACCAGAAGAATTAAAAGCGCATAAACTTTCTGGAAAACTTCCTCTAATATTTGTTATACCAGATAGACATGGCTGGCGTGGAGACAAAGATTTTATTACCAAATACGTTGAGGAAGCTATTGGGGTGAGAGTAAATGAATGAAATAGAAAATAAACTTAATAAAATGCTTAAATTATTGGATGATGATTTAAAAGTGGAATATGATTCTTTAAAAAGAAAATATGACGATGAATATAATAAAGTTCTAAAAAATTACGAACAAGAAACAAAAGAAATAAGTAAAAAAAGACTAAAAGAAGCTAAAGAAAAAGCTAATCATATTATTAAATTGGCTAAATCAAAAGCAGGACTTCAATTAAAACAAGAAAAATTAAAATTAAAAAATCAATTATTGATGAAAATTTTATCTATTTTAGAAGAAAAATTGATAAATCTTGAACCTAAAAAGAAAAAATATTTTTATGAAAAACTGTATAACGATGCTATTAAAATTATAAATGAAGATTTTGTAGTGTTATGCAATCCAAAAGATATAGATATTGTAAAATCATTTGTTAGTGAACACAAAATAGAAACTGATGAAAATATCAAGGGCGGAATCATTTTAAAAGGTAAAAATTTAATTATTAGAAATACCATTGACTCATATATTCAGGAAAACAAAAATAAAATATTTGGCTTTGTTTTAGAAGAGGTAGGTGATATTGATGCAAATTAAAGAAATCAATGGTCCTGTTGTCAAAGTAAAGGGTACAAAAGGTTTATTTATGAATGAAATGGTTAAAGTAGGAAATTTTAAGTTAACAGGTGAAGTTATTGGAATAAACGGTGATATTGCTACTGTTCAAGTATATGAAGAAACTTCCATGTTAAAACCTGGAGAACCCGTAGAAGGCACGGGTAAAATGCTTTCTGTAGCTTTAGGACCTGGATTACTCAGCAGTATCTATGATGGTATCCAAAGACCTTTAGATGAATTAATAAAAAAATCAGGTTCTTTTATTGGAAGAGGTATTGATGCTTTTGGGTTAGATGATAAAAAATTATGGGAAGTTACTTTTGTTAAAAAAGTTGGAGATATTGTATCTGGTGGCGATATTATTGCAGAAGTCAGAGAAACTCAAAGTTTAATTCATAAAATAATGGTTCCACCAAATATCAATGGAAAAATTGTTGAACTTAAAGAAAATGGTAGTTACAAGGTTACCGATGTTTTAGCAAAAATCGAAACAAAAGATGGTATTGAAGAAGTTAAAATGTATCAGGAATGGCCTGTTAAAATACCAAGACCTGTTAAAAATAGATTAGAACCAAAAATACCACTAATAACTGGACAAAGAGTAATCGATCTTTTCTTCCCAATAAGTAAAGGTGGAACTGCAGCAATTCCTGGTGGATTTGGAACAGGAAAAACTATTACTCAACACCAATTGGCTAAATGGTCTGATGCCGATGTAATAGTTTATATTGGTTGTGGAGAACGTGGTAATGAAATGACAGAAGTTTTAGAAGAATTCCCTAATTTAAAAGATCCAAAAACAGGCGCTCCATTGATGGATAGAACTGTATTGATTGCAAATACTTCAAATATGCCTGTTTCTGCAAGAGAAGCATCTATATATACAGGTATTACAATAGCTGAATATTTTAGAGATATGGGATATAACGTTGCAATAATGGCTGATTCAACATCAAGATGGGCAGAAGCATTAAGGGAATTATCAGGACGCCTTGAAGAAATGCCTGCTGAAGAAGGTTATCCTTCTTATCTTGCATCAAGAATAGGACAATTTTATGAAAGAGCTGGTCTTTCAGAAAATTTAAATGGTACAAAAGGATCAGTTACTATAATAGGTGCAGTATCACCTCCAGGTGGAGATTTTTCAGAGCCTGTAACTCAAAATACCAAAAGATTTGTAAAATGTTTCTGGGGTTTGGATAAAAACCTTGCTTATTCAAGGCATTACCCATCTATTAATTGGCTTACTAGTTATAGTGAATATACAGAAGACTTAAAAGAATGGTTCTCTGAAAATGTAACTGATGACTGGAATTATTATAGGGATGAAGCTATGAAATTATTAACAGAAGACGACAGATTACAACAAATAATAAAAATCGTTGGTGAAGATGTTTTACCTGATGATCAAAAATTAGTCGTTTTAATTTCAAAAATCATTAAAGTTGGTGTGTTGCAACAAAGTGCTTTTAGCGAAGTTGATTCTTATTGTCCTTTGGAAAAACAATATCATTTAATAAAAATAATAATGGATACTTATACAAAAGCAAAAAAATATGTAGAAAAATCTATAGCTTTAAGTCAAATTTTACCTTCTGAAATTATTTCAAAATTAATGACTATGAAAGAAGAAATAAAAGAAATAAATGAATTTGAAAATATTGAAAATATGCTAAATGAACACTTTGAAAAACTAGAAGGAATATATAGCAAATAATATCTCACCGGAGGTGAGCTCATGGCAATAAGGGAATATAGTGGTGTATCTCAAATTCATGGTCCGCTTATGATAATAGAAAACATTAAAGACATTAAATATGATGAGGTTGTTGAAATAGAATCAGGAAATATCAAAAGAACTGGCAAAGTTATTATGGTCAGCGAGGATGCTGCAGTTATTCAGGTTTTTGAAGGAACTCAAGGTTTATCTTTAATTGATCCAAAAATTAAATTTTTAGGAAAACCATTAGAAATTAATTTATCACCTGATATACTTGGTAGAACATTTGATGGATTAGGAAGACCTATCGATGGAATGGGTGAAATTATAGCAGAAAAAAGTATTGATATTAACGGTTCTGCTATTAATCCCGCAGCAAGAGAATATCCAAGAAACTTTATACAAACAGGAATTTCTGCAATAGATAGTATGCTAACATTAATCAGAGGACAAAAATTACCTATTTTTTCCGGAAACGGATTGCCACATAATAAGTTAGCTGTTCAAATTGCAAAACAAGCAAAATTAAAATCAAATGAAGAATTTGCCGTTGTTTTCGGTGCAATAGGTCTTAAAAAAGATGACGCTAATTTTATTATCAAGAATTTTGAAGAAAGCGGTGCAATCAAAAATATGGTTGTATTCTTAAATTTAGCCAGTGATCCTGTTGTAGAAAGAATTGCAACTCCAAGAATGGCTTTAACAGTTGCAGAATATCTCGCATTTGAATTAGGCAAACATGTGCTCGTTATTTTAAACGATATGACAAACTATTGTGAAGCATTAAGGGAATTATCAAACTATAGAGGCGAAATCCCTGGAAGAAAAGGATTTCCAGGTTATTTATACTCTGATCTTGCTTCTATTTATGAAAGAGCTGGAATGATAAGAGGAAAAGAAGGTTCAGTTACACAAATACCAATTTTAACAATGCCAAATGATGATATAACACACCCTATACCTGATCTAACAGGATTTATTACAGAAGGACAAATTGTATTATCTCGTGAATTACACAGAAAAAATATTTATCCACCAATCAATGTTTTACCTTCTCTTTCAAGATTAATGAAAGATGGTATAGGTAAAGGTTATACAAGAGATGATCATCCTGATGTATCCTCTCAATTATTTGCATCATATTCAAGAGTTTTCGAAATAAGATCTTTAGCTGCAATCATTGGTGAAGATGATTTATCTGAAACAGATAAATTATACTTGAAATTTGGAAAAGAATTTGAAGAAAAGTTTATTAATCAGGGGTTTGATGAAGAAAGACCTCTTGAAGAAACACTTAATTTAGCTTGGGAAATACTTTCTATACTTCCAAAAACAGAATTAACCAGAGTAAAGAAAGAATATATAGAAAAGTATTACAATGAAGTTTAACCTTTCTACCAATAGATTGAAGGTGAAAATATGATTTTTAATCAAACCATTCCTACAAAAGGTAATTTAATAAATTTAAAACAACAGTTTAGTCTTGCCAAACAAGGACATGATTTATTAGAAAAGAAAAGAAATATCATAATGAAAGAATTAGTCGATTTAATAGATCAAGCTAAAGAAATTCAGGAAAGAATTTTAAAAATTTTTGAAAAAGCATATGAATCTTTACAATTAGCAAATTTAGATTTAGGTATAGAAAATGTAGAAGAATATGCTAATGGCGTGCCTGAATATGATAATTTAAAAATCAGGTTTAGAAGCATTATGGGAGTAGAAGTACCAGAAATATATAGAGAAAAGCAACAAATAGATATACCTTATGAAATATACAGAACGGATGCTGCTCTTGATCAGGCATATATTTCTTTTAAAACTGTTTTAGAACTAATAACCGAAGCTTCTATGATAGAAAACAAAGTATATAAGCTTGCATATGAAGTTAAGAAAACAAAAAAGAGAGTGTCTGCTCTTGAAAATGTTGTAATTCCAAACTTAAAAGAATCCATAAAATTTATTCAAGATACCTTAGAAGAATTTGAAAGAGAAGAATTCTTTAAATTAAAAATGTTGAAAAAATAAATTACCCCTTGACAAAAACTATTTTTTGTGGTATAATATTAATTGATAATCATTTTTAACGGCCTGAAATTTTCAGGTCGTTTTTTTATTTTTAATAAATTTTACTTAAAACTACTTATAATTTTATTCATTAAATTATGTTATAATAACATGAGACAAAAGATATCGGAGGGAAAAATATGATAAATGTTGCATTAATTGCACATGATAAGAAAAAGTTAGATTTAGTAATGTTCGTTAAAGAATGGAAACATGTTTTTGAAAAATGTAATCTATATGCTACTAGCTCAACAGGTACTTTAATAGAAGAAAAAGTTGGATTAAAAATTACTAAATTCGCTTCAGGTCCATATGGTGGTGATTTGCAAATTGGAGCATTAATAGCTTCCGGAAATATGGACTTTGTAATATTTTTAAGAGATCCATTAACTGCACAGCCTCATGAACCAGATGTTTCTGCATTAATGAGAGTTTGTGATGTTCATAATATTCCTTTAGCTACTAATTTAGCTACTGCAGAAGGCTTAGTTTTAGAAATCGAAAAAAAATTGTGAGAAGGTGGTTGATATAAAAGATTTAGATAATTACGAAAAATATACTTTAGGTGAAGAAATTGCTAATTCTATTACTCATGGAATCGGAGCTCTATTGAGTTTAGCAGCTTTAATAATTTTAATCGTGTTTTCAGCATTAAAAGGGACTCCTTTACAAACCTTTAGCGTAACTGTATATGGTATTAGTTTATTTTTACTATATTTAGCTTCAACATTATACCATAGTATTCAACACAAAAAAGCAAAACAAATTTTGGAAATTATAGACCATTCTTCTATATATTTATTAATTGCAGGAACATATACACCTTTTACCCTTGTAACTTTAAATGGAAAAATTGGTTGGACTATTTTTATTACTGTATGGACACTTGCTTTTATCGGTATAGCATTAAAACCTTTTTTTGTTAAAAAGTTTAGAATATTATCGACACTTCTATACATTGCAATGGGATGGATGATTGTATTTGCTATTAAACCTTTAGTGTCCACTTTACCTTTTGGTGGAATTGCATGGCTGGTTACAGGTGGATTATTATATACTATTGGTGCAATATTTTATGTCTGGAGAAAGTTGCCATATGGCCATATGATATGGCATTTATTTGTTTTAGGTGGTAGTATATCTCATTTTATAGCGGTATTTTTTTACGTACTTAATCAATAATAAACAAGCCACAGTTTAAAAACTGTGGCTTGTTTTAATAAATTTTTCTTAAACTTTTTATTATTATACTTCAAAGTAATCATATATCATCTAATTATTTTTTGTTTTGCTATATATCTAAATAATTAAAATTTGTTTTTATTTCTCCACTTTTTTACTAATTCTGATATACCCACTAAAGCAATAAAGGCTATGACAAATAAAATTGTCTCCATTTTTATTCTCCTTCCTATTAATTAAAAATCTTTTCTTAAATATATAAATATTGATACTTTCATAGATATATATAAAAATAATATTGAAAAAGTATATAATAATATATCAAAAATCCCCCCAGAAATGCTTAAATTATATCCTTTAACAAATAAATTTTTTATTATGTTTGGTAATAAAAAAGGAGTTAAAAAAATAAACATAGCTAAAATATATTTTGTTTTTTCATATCCAAATTTATATTGAAGCGGAATTATAACCCCCCAAAAAATACTTATTATTAATAAGGTTAATCCTACTGAAACCAAAGTTAATTTAGGAATAGAAAAAGCTATTGAGAGAATATTATATAAAAAAAAGCACAATATAAAAATTAATAGTATAAAGAAATATTTTGCTTTTATCTGTAATTTTCTTCCATATGGAGTTGCACTTAGTAAATATGACCCTTTATATTTATGCTCAACTATAGATATGGAATTATATAATAAATACTGTGTATATATTATCATAATAAAAAAATTTAAAAAACTTCCACCCATATTACCTACTTTGCTATTTACAAATATAGGAATAATTATAGCTGTAATAAAAGTTAATAACAAATAGTTTTTTGCAAGTAAAATATCTTTTTTTACTAAATTAAATATTAATTTCATTTTTATCACCTTCTATATGTCCAAGCATTATGTTTTCAATAGTTGGCTTCTCGATTTTAATATTTTTTGATAACATATTAATTATTTTATTTTTTTCATCTGTTATTCCTTCAAAACTTTTCTCCCTTATTTTCAAACTTAAAAACATACTTTTTATTTTTGAATCAATAATCTCTTTTGGCCCCTTAATTATCGCATATCTATCTAATAATTCATTTTTGTTTTCACAAAAAACTATTTTACCTTTATTTATTAATATTAAATCATCTGCTACTTTATCCAAATCAGAAGTTATATGTGTCGAAAAAAATACACTTTTATTTTTATTTTTCATAAATTCCAATAATATTTCCATTAATTCATGTCTTATTAATGGATCCAATCCACTTGTTGGCTCATCCATGATTAAAAGATCTGGTTCATGAGAAAGAGCCAAGGCTATTGAATATTTCATTTTCATTCCTTTAGACATATTGCCTATTTTTTGATCTATTCTTAAATTGAATCTTTTCATATATTCCTCAAAAATTGATTCATCCCAGTTTGTATATGCAGGTGATATTATATCTTTCATTTCTTTTAAAGTTAAATTTTCATAAAAGTATCCTTCATCAAATACAACTCCTATTCGATTTTTTATTTCTCTTTCTGTTTTTTCATTTAGCTCTTTTCCAAATATTTTTATTATTCCACTATCTTTTAATGCAAGACCAAGAATTGATTTTATAGTAGTAGTTTTACCAGAACCATTGATTCCAATAAATCCAGTAATCTTTCCTATTTTCAAACTGAAACTCACATTCAAATTGAAATATTTATAGTTTTTCTTTAAATCAATAACTTCAAGCACTTTACTCATAAAAACACCTCAACTATATATTTTAAGTTTTTCTTTAAAAAAGCAAAATGTGATTTATTTAACAATATGACATAAATTAATGAATATATGACAAAAGAATATATAAATAAAATTTTATCTAATAATAATTTTAGCAAAAAATAAAAACATTAAAGTAAACATGTGGCAAATTTTTCTTTTCTTAAATTCAATAAATTTACATCTTTATTATATCATATGATATATTTTTATTGTTAATTTTTTAGTTTACAAGGAATAAATGCTTTAATTCACACATAAATTTTTATATAACAAAATCCCCTTTTCAGGGGATTTTGAACTATCGGCAAAATGTTTTCAAAAAAATAATATAGGCAAATACTTGAAAATTCCCAAAAATTATAAATAGAGTTAAATATATTGGAATTCAAAAATAAAACAAATGAAAACTCGAAGATTGCCTGAAAAAATTATGAATGAAGGTTTCCAAAATCACATGGATATGATTTTGAGTGAAGCCGAGCATGGATGCGAGTCTGAACGGAAACCGGGAATGATTAATTTTTTCAGATTAGCAATCGAGCGTTTGAATGAGTTTTATTTTGATTCCTATTTTGAAGATTAGAATTTTCCGTATGAGAAATATTTTTTTTGAAAATACTTTGTATTTAAATATAGCGTTTGTAAATAATCTGATCATAGTTAAGGCTGTGATTGTATTTTTTCAATAATATACTCATCAATATTTCTTTTTTCTGAGTTTATATTTATTCCTATTATATATATTTCTTTCCCATTATATTTTTCATAGTATTTTTTTTCTTTTATTTGTTCAATTGCTTCTTTTGCGCTTTTATCTAATTTTATTTCAAACAAATATATTTTGTCATTATGTTCTAATACTAAGTCACTTCTTCCAAGATTCGTTAATTCTTCTGCTGTTACATTTAATCCTGCTGATGCTAATATTGTATATATTAATGAGTGATAATAACTTTCTCTTTTTTGTTGTAAGTTATACGGTATTGCACTTATTATCCTTTTTATTTCCTCTATTATTTCTTCTATTTTATTTTTTTCTACTAATTCATATATTTCATATATTTTTTCATATGATTCTTCGTTTAGGCTATAATTTGCTTCTAATATTAGTTTTGAAAAACTATTTTTTACTTCAAGATTTGGATAGTCTAATATATACTTTTCTGTTATTCCATATTTTTTTATTCCTTTAAAGGTTAAGTATCCTGCTTGTGCAAAGAATATATTTGCATTTGCTTCTTCTATTTCTCTTGTTGTGAAGTCTAATGAATCTACTGTGTATTTTACTAAATCTTCGTATTCTATTTTTCTTCCTTTTACGTATTCGTATATGAATGATGGTGATCTACTTTCAAACCAATAATTTTGAAATTTCCTTTCATCAAAGAATCTTAATACTGAGAATGGATTATATACAAAGTGTTCTCCATCAAATGAGAATCCATTATAATATGTTTTTATTTCTTTTAATAATTCTTCTTTACTTATCCCCATTTCTTTTGCTGTTTCTTCTATATGGTCATTGAAATAATGTTCTAATTCTTTTTGTGTATATCCCAACATTTGCGAATAGTCATTATCAAAAGATATATCATTTAAATTATTTAAACCTGAATAATTGCTTTTTAAAGTAAATTTCGTTATTCCTGTGATAAATACAAATTTTATGTATTCATCTTTTGTTTTTACTTTTTTATAGAATTCTCTTAAAAATCCTCTTATTTCTTCTGCTTCTTTTTTATTGTTTATATGCTCTAATATTGGTGATTCATATTCATCTATTAATATTACTACTTTCTTATTATATTTTTTATTCAAAAACTCTATTAAATTACCAAATTTCATTGATACATCATCTATATCTGGTGTTATTTCGTATTCTTTATATATTTTTTCTATATTATTATCCAATGATTTTAGAAATGATTCTAAATCTTTTAATATATTATCAGACATATCTAATTTTATTATTGGATATTCTTTGAATTCCCATTTGTTATATATATATGTATCTTTAAATAATTCTTTTTCTCCTTTGAATATGTAATATAATGTCGATATTGTTAAACTCTTTCCAAATCTCCTTGGTCGAGATAGAAAATAATATTTTCCATTATCTATTAAATCAAATATATATTTTGTTTTATCTACATATATGTAATTTCCTTCTATTATTTCCTTATAATCCTGTATCCCTATTGGTAATTTTTTCATCGGTTCCACCTCCGATTTAATTATACCATATATTTTATTTGATATAATTAGATATAGATTCTTATAATCAGGAGGGTAAAATGAAAAAATTAGCATTTATAATTTATATTTTAATATTTTCAATTTCTTTTTCTTATAAAATTTTCTTGACTCCATCATATGAATTATATGATTTTATAAAAGAAAAAAGTTTAATATCAAATAATATAAAATTTGTTTCTTTAAGTATAGACAAACCTTTTATAGATATACTTGATAATAATAAAACAACTGGTTTCATAGAATATGAAATGATGAATTTTGAAAGCGCTAACATATTACCTGATAAAAATATAAATGGATATTTACATGAAAAATTTATTATTTTTGATAATAAAAGCGTTTTATTTGGTACAGGTAATTTTACATCAGGTAGTATTTTTGAAGATTTAAATGTCTTTATATATTCAGAAGATATAAAAATTGTTAATTTGTTTTTAAAAGAGTTTCAAAACTTTAAAAATGGGAATTTTGGTAATAAAAAAAGAATTATAGATAAAGAGGTAAAATCTCACGATTTAGGAAAAATTAAATTTGTTACTGGACCATCGCAAAATATATATAATGAAGTTGATAAATTTATAAAGTCTTCAAAAAAATTTTTATACATTTTTTCTTTCTCTTTCACTGATGGAAGAATATTGTATGATTTAGAAAAATTATCCTCAAGAAACGTTGAAATAAAAATAATAGCTGATAAATGGAATATTACAAATTATTCAAATATTAAATATTTAAAAGGTATAGAATATAAGATAATAAAAAAATATAGAAATATGCATTTAAAAGTTCTAATTAACGAAAACGGTGTATTGTTAGGAAGTTATAATTTAACCTACAGAGCCCGAGAAAAAAATGATGAATATATTATGATTATATATAAAAACACAATAAAAAATGCTTTTCAAAGGCCATTTGAAAATCTCTGGAATAGTTATCAATAAAAACATCAGGCGGTGGTCTAAAAATGAAAAAATTTTTCCTTATTTATTTATATATTTTTCTGATAATAATTTCCTTTAGTTTATCTTTAAAAGTAGGAATATATGAATATCCTCCTATAATTTATAAAGAAGGAGAAGAAATAAAGGGTATTCTACCAGAAATTTTAGAATACATTGCTAAAAAAGAAGGATTTGACATAAAATATGTATATTCAACTTTTGCAGATGGATTCGATAATTTAAAAAATGATAAAATAGATATTTATCTGGGTGTTGGATATACAAAAGAAAGAGATTCTATTTTTGATTACAATAAAATACCATTTTTAAATTCTCATGGTGGAATTTTTACTTCTAAAAATTCTGATATATACTCTTTTTTAGATTTAAATAATAAAAAAGTTGGAGTTCTGAAAAAAGATATATATTATGAAGGACCCTATGGGATTAAAAATATAGCTAAAACCATGGGATTAAATATTAAATTTATTGAATACGATAATTATTCTGATATATTCAATGCCGTTTTGAAAAAGGAAATCGACGCTGGAGTGTTTGATTATTTTATTGGAAAATATTTTTATAAAAAGAAAATGGTTGCTGAAACACCTCTAGAATTTTATTTAATAGATTTATATATAATTTATCGTAATCCGAAATTAAAAAAAATAATTTCTATAATAGACAAAGATTTAAAAGTACTAAAAAGCAATAAAAATTCTATATATTATGAGATAATTGATAAATATATAAATTTTCATGAATTTCCAAAATGGCTAAAATTATTTTTGATAATTTCTATTATTACTTTGTTTTTATTACTCTTAATTATTGCCATTATGGATAGGATTATAAAAAGAAAAACCAAAGAATTAATAAAACAAAATCAAATAATAAAAAGGCAAAAAGATACACTGGAAAAACTTGCTCAAATTGATCCTCTCACAAATATATACAATAGAAGAGCAGGATTCCAATTTTTAGCCCATCTCACCCAAATTGCAAAAAGAGAAAATAAAATTATTACTATAGGATTTATTGATGTTGATAATCTAAAAAAAATCAATGATACTTTTGGCCATTCTGTAGGAGATAAAGTTTTAAAAGTCGTTGCTAAAACCATTAAAAAGCATATGAGAAAATCAGATATAATTGCAAGATTTGGTGGAGATGAATTTTTCATTGCTCTTTATAACTGCAAATTAAAAGATGCAAAGCGTATTGAAGAAAATATTACAAATGATCTTATACAAATTAGCAAAAAAGAAAATATTAATTATAGTGTAAGCTTTGGTTTTATTGAGTATGATCATAAAGAAACATTGGATTCTATAATTTCAAAAGCCGATGAAATAATGTACCAAAATAAAAGAAAAAAGAAGCATTAAGCTTCTTTTTTCTTTTATGGTCTATGGGCACATTATTATATTTCTCCACCAGAGACAATCTGCACAAGAAGGTTCATTGCCCCAACAATCCTGTTGTGTTGTTTCCACAAACTGACAACCATCTTTTAAATCACAATCTGTACATGACGGAAATAGAGAATTCTTAACTTTATATCTAAACCATGTATAGTCTTTCGAAGTCCATATTTCAGATAAAGTATTTTTTTCAATATTACCAAAAGAATATGCTTTTATTTCTTTCTTTTGTCCATACACATATTCAATTCCATCGTGCAAAAACCTATAACATGGAACAACTTCTCCATCCCATCTGATAACTGTTGCATTCTTTTCAATAAAATTACAATGTCTTTCTGTTTTTAATTTAAAATTCGGTATTACAGCACTAACCTTTGCTGTTACAGCATTAGATATTAATTTTCTTAATTCAACATCTTTTTCTTTACTATCTTCACTATATAATTCGAGCCCAAGGAAATGTTCGTATACTGGTAAAAGATTGGATATAACAACCTTTCTTATGCCATATGGTAATAATGATTTTACTATATTCCCAAAATCCATATAATTCTTTTTAGTTAAAACTGTTTCTATTGATAACGCTGGTTTTCCTGTATTTCTTTGTTCTTTATATTTAGAAAATTTCTCCAATAATTTTTCAACATATTTAAAACTGGGATGACCTACATCGCCTGTCTCTACAGAAACAACTAATTCATCAACCTTTAAATCTATTAATTGCATTATCAAAAGATCTGACAACATATAACCATTAGAAGTAATGGTTATCATATATCCTTCATTTTTCACTTTTCTAACCATATCAAGAAAATGCGGATTCATTGTGCATTCTCCAATACCACCAAAAATTATATGATCAACTTCTGGAAATTCTTTTAAATCTTTTATAATTTTATCAAAAGTTCCTTTTGACATAAACCCTTCAGGATCTGTAAAAGTATTTTTAAAACACATAGGACAATCAAGATTGCATCTTGAAGATAACTCAATATATAATTTTTTTAAATCTTTTTGTGGTTTTAAAATTAATTCACCTGCATTCATTTTAAAAATATACTCTTTCATATTATTATCATCTCCATGAATAAAACTCACACAATTCGTCTTTATACAATCCTTCTTTTCCTAATGGTATTCTTACTATTCCATCAGCCATTCTAAATGGTGAAGCTATACCTGATTCACCTAAAATTGGATGAGCTAAAATTTCATATTTACCCTTTTCTAATTTTACAAAAATAAATCTCTCTCTACCCTGGGCAGTTGGAACATTAGTTGTAATCCTTACATAAAAATCAGGTTCTGGTTTAAATAAATTATGGCCAGACAATTTCTTCAAAGTAGGAAATAAAAATAAAAATGAACTTACAATAAAAGAAGTTGGATTCCCTGGTAAACCTAATATTACTTTTTCCTTAGTTTTACCAAAAATTACAGGTTTCCCTGGTTTAACCTGTACTCCATTATATAGCACCTCACCAAAATGTTCTATGGTGGATAATGAATAGTCTCTTGCTCCTAAAGAACTTCCACCAGAAATAACTACTATATCACCATTTTCTAATCCCCATTTCACCCCTTCTTTAAATTCATCAGGATCATCTTTTATCAATCTAAACCTTTTAACTTCATAGCCAAAACTCTTTAACCACGCCATTAAAGCATATGAATTACCATCTCTAATCTGTGTTTTTATTCTTTGTTCTGTTGGTTCTACCACTTCATCTCCTGTTGGTATAATACAAATTGTTGGTTTTTTATATACTTTTATAGATGTTATTCCCAAACTCATTAAATTATGAATATGACCTATATTGATAGATTCGCCTTTGTTTAACATAATGCTATCTTTTTTTACGTCTTCATCTTTGGATAAAACATTTTCTCCTGGAGCAACTGATTTATAAATTTCCACTCTTTTCCCAAATTCTTTAGTATTTTCAACCATAACTACGGCATTTGCACCTTTTGGCAGCATACCTCCTGTTGGTATTTTTACACATTCACCAGATTTTATTTCTCCTATATATTCCTCTCCCATAAAAACTTCTCCAACAATCTTTAAAAATGCAGGATTCCCATCACTAGAACCAAATGTATCTTCTGCATATACAGCATATCCATCAACTGTAGATTTATCAAATCCTGGCAAATTTTCTGGTGAATATATATCTTCTGCAGATGCATATCCAAGAGAATCTTCTGTTTTTATTTTCATTATTTCTGTTCTGATATCTAATTTATCAATAAAGTTTTCATAAATTTCCTGTCTTGGAACGAATACCTGAAATCTTTTTTTCATTTTACAACCTCCCATATTTTCCCAGTATCTTTTAAAATGTATCCTCCCAATTTTTCTGCTTCTTCTTTAAACTCATTAGAAGTTATAATATTCATAATTAATTCAAATCTTTTATCATTTAAGAAACTATCTTGAATCAACAAATCATACCTTTCTAATGCCACTGGAACAAAGTCAAGATTATAAATATTAGCAGCTGCTCTTATTCCTAACCCTACATCAGCCATATCTTTTTTTATTTTTAAAGCTAAATTAACATGGGAATATTCTTCATCAGAATAACCGTGTATTTCCTTTGGAGATATTCCTTTTTTATCAAGATTATAATCTAACAATATTCTTGTCCCTGCTGTTTTTTGTCTGTTGATGTATCTTACTCCATCTTTTGTCAAATCTTCAAAATCTTTAATTTTTTTAGGATTACCTTTTTGTACTATAAATCCCTGTTCTCTATAAGATAAATTCATTAATTTAAAATCATCCATATATTCTTTTATATATGAAATATTATACTCTCCAGTTTCCGGATCAAGTAAATGCATACCAGCTAAATGTGAGTAGCCTTTTGCTATTGATAAAATCCCTCCAAGACTTCCTACATTTGCAGATACAATATTTATATTCTTATCATATTTTTTTACAAAATCCGCAAGCAAATACAATAACAAATCATGGCTGCCTATAATCAAGATATTATTATCAATTAATTTTTTACTTCTTTTTAAATGTATAGATACTTCTTCACCATCTTCTACCACTTCAATTCCCTTTTCTATATAAACTATTCCATCTTGTTTAGAAATAGCAGAAATATTAGCAGCTCCCCTTTTTAAAGGAATAGCTACATAATTTTCTCCTACTTTTCCAACACCTACTCTTAAATATTCCTTCTCTGTAATCGAAGAATGTATCCTTTTTGCAGAAATACCTTCAATAATTTCATTATCATAATATATTTCATATTTAGTTTTATTTAAAATTAATGGTTTAACTATATCTTCCATAATAATATTACAAGATACCGGAAATCCAGGTAACCCTATAACTGGTTTTTCATTAACAATACCTAAAACAGCTGGCTTCCCAGGTTTTATATTTATTCCATGAATAATAACTTTTCCTAAATCATTTATTGCATGATAAGTGAAGTCTTTTGAACCTGCTGATGAACCTGCATTTAAAAGAATTAAATCATACTCTTTTATTTTTTCAGCAATGATATTTTTTATTATATTTATATCATCAGGAAGAATTTCATTTATATCAACAACAGCATTAAAGTGTTCTAAATAATTTTTTATCATTAAAGAATTAGTTTCAGGAATTTGAAATTCTTCCGTCAATTCCTCCGGCTTAACTATTTCATTACCTGTTGGTATTAATAATATTTTCATTTTTCTAATAACAGGAATTTCAAAAACCTTTGCCATCATTAAAAATGAAATATCAGATGATGTTAATGTATGATATCTGGGAAATACCATTTCGCCTTTACAAATGTCCTCCCCCACTTTTCTTACATCTTTATAAGGATAAACACTGTTTCTTATCTGAACATGTCCATCATCTATTATTTCTATATTTTCAATCATTATAACACTATCATATGGATTGTTTATAGGATATCCTGTATTTATATATTCAAAATCTTTTCCTTTTTCTAAAATAACAGGATTAGATTCATTTGCACCATATGTTCTTTTGCTTATAACCGCTATTCCATCCATAGCGCTACTATTATATGATGGCACATTTTCATTTGCTATTATTGGTAAAGCTGTAATTCTATTTATACCTTCCCTTGCTTTTATATATTCTATATCATCTTTTAAAAAATAGTCCTTTAATTCATTAAAATATATTCCCACAGTCTCTTCTAAATCCTTTTTGTTTAAATAAAATCTTCTTTTCAATCCTATCCCTCCTTGTTAGGTTAGCTAACTTAAATTATACAACAAAATAACAAAAAAATGAAGATTATTTTTAATTTAATACCCGAGAAATAATAATACGCTATTTTGTAAAAAAAATGAAAAGTGATATAATCTTTCTTGATAAGTGGGAGTTTTTTTATCAATTTTAAATTTTCAAGGGGGGAGTTTTATAAAAAGCTATATTGTTTCTTTAAATATTTCCGAGAAAAGGGGAACCAGAAAAAACGAAGTATCAAATGTTATATTAAAAGAAAATTGGGGAATCATAGGAGATGCTCATGCTGGAAATTGGCATAGGCAGGTTTCTATGCTTTCAACAAAAAGTATAGAAAAAATTGATAAAGAAAAATTAAAAACATTAAGTTATGGTGATTTTGCAGCTAACATCATCGTAAAAGATGTAATAATACACACTTTACCAATTGGTACAAAAGTTAAAATAAACGATGCTGAATTAGAAATCACACAAATCGGAAAGGCATGTGAAAAAGATAATCTCGTTAGAAGATTAACAGGAAAATGCATAACCCCAGAAGAAGGTGTATTTTTAAAAGTATTAAAAGGTGGAAGAATAAACGTTGGTGATGAAATTATCTTTTATGCGGAGGAAAAAATATGATTACTACTCATGTTGTATCTATTAATATTTCAAGAAAAAAAGGAATTACTAAAGAGCCTATTAAATACGCAACTCTAAAAGAAAATTGGGGGATTATAGGAGATGCCCATGCTGGAAATTGGCATAGACAGGTTTCTATGCTTTCAGAAGAAAGTATTGATAAAATGAGGAAATATGGTTATGAATTAAAATATGGCGATTTTGCAGAAAATATTACTGTAAAAAATGGCGATATTTTCAAACTTCCTATAGGAACAAAAGTAAAAATCGGAGATACTTTATTAGAAATAACTCAAATTGGGAAAGAATGTCATACTTCATGCGCAATTTCTCAAACAATCGGAAAATGTGTAATGCCTCTGGAGGGAATTTTTCTTAAAGTATTAAAAGGCGGTGAAATAAAAGTTGGTGATAAAGTAATATTTTATACTGATGATTTAGTAAAGGAGGTCATTTGATGAAAAAACTTATAACTTTCTTATTCATTATTTTAACTATCATTTCCTTTTCTAAAAAACTAATTATTTTCCATGCTGGTTCTTTAACTAATGTATTAAAAGCTATTGCTGTGGAATTTGAAAAAGATAATCCTGATGTAGAAGTTCAATTAATGGGTTCAGGTAGTCTTGTTGTAGCAAGAAAAATAACAGAATTAGGTCAAATTGCCGATTTAGCTTTTGTTGCAGATTATTCAATAATTCCAAATTTTTTATATCCTCAATATGCTAATTTCAATGTAATTTTTTCAAATAATAGTATGGTATTAGCTTATACAGATAATTCAAAATACAGAAAAGAAATAAACAAAGACAATTGGTATAAGATTATTTTTAATAAAGGGGTTATCTTTGGTCATTCAAATCCAGATTTAGACCCATGTGGTTATAGAACATTAATAACCATGCAATTGGCAGAAAAATATTATAATCTAAATGGACTATATAAGAATTTTTTAAATTCTAAAAATAGAATGGTATTAAAAAAATCTATAGATTTAATTGCTTATTTAGAAGCCAATGAAATGGATTATGCTTTTTTATACAAATCCGAGGCTTTTCAACATAATTTGAATTATCTGGAACTTCCTGAAGAAATAAATTTATCATCTGTAAAATTTGAAAAAAATTACAAAAAGGCATTTGTAGAAGTTCCAGGAAAGAGTGGAGAAAAAACAAGAATATACGGTAAATCTATTAATTATAGTTTCACTATACCTCAAAATGCTAATAATAAAAAAGATGCTATAAACTTCATTAAATTTATGTATTCTGAAAAAGGTCAAAAAATCTTTAAAGATAAAGGTATGTCTTTATTTGTGAATGTGGATTATCCTGGAAATCTTCCTTACAATTTAAAAACACTTTGGGGGTATTGATTTGGATTTATATATTAAAAACTTATCCATAAACATCGAAAATTTTAGTTTATTTATAGATGACTTAAAAATAACCTCAGGAGAATATATATATATTATCGGCCCAACTGGAGCAGGAAAGACCTTATTATTAGAAAGTATAGCTGGTTTTATTTCTCCAGTTTCAGGAAAAATATTCTTTAATAACATAGATGTTACTCAATTACCTCCAGAAAAAAGAAATGTTGGGTTTATGTACCAAAATTATCATTTATTTCCACATTTAACAGTAAAAAAGAACATCGAATTTGGACTAAAAATGAAAAAAATAAAAGATGCTAATTTTCTTGATTATATTATAAAAAAATTGAATATATCTCATTTATTAAATAGAAAGATACAAAATCTTTCTGGAGGAGAAAAACAACGTGTAGCATTAGCACGAGCTCTTGTAATAAAACCTAGAATATTACTTTTAGATGAACCATTATCCGCACTTGATCAAGATACAAAAAGTGATATATTAAAATTGATACATGAGCTAAATTCAGAATACACTTTAACAACAATTCATGTTACTCATGATAAGAATGAAATAATAAATAATTGTAGAGTTTTTAAAATTAAAAATGGTCAGCTAACAGAGGAGAAAAAAAATGTTCAAGAAATTAATTATAACTATTAGTCTATTATTTATCATATTTATTTCCTTACCTTTTATCACTGTGTTTTTAAATGTAGATTATCATTTATTATATAAAATTTCCAAAACAGCAGAATTTCTTAATGCTGTAAAAACCACATTTTTAGCAGCATTTGTTGCAACTTTAATTGCTATAATTTTTGGTATTCCTTTTGCTTATGCGGTAATCAGATATAAATTCCCATTTAAAAGCGTTTTTGAGGCAATTATTGATATACCTCAAACAATACCACACACTGCCGCTGGTATTGCATTATTAATGACATTAGGTCGTTCTTCTTTCATTGGTAAGGGAACTTCATTATTAGGTATATCTTTCGTTCATACCTTTTGGGGAGTAGTTGCGGCAATGGGTTTTTTAAGTTTTAGTATTTTTGTAAACGCTGTAAAAGAAGGTGTTAGAAAAATTGATATTAGATATGAAAAAGTTGCCCGGTCTTTAGGGGCTACACCTTTTAAAGCATTCTTTTTCGTAACCCTTCCCATGATAAAACATGATATTATAAGTGGAGCATTATTAATGTGGGCAAGAGGTATTTCTGAATTTGGAGCTGTCGCTATTCTCGCATATTATCCAATGACATTATCTGTTCTTACATATGATAAATTTCAGGGATATGGTTTAAAACAAGCTCTAGCTATTACTGCTTTAATATTTATTATGTCTATGATTATTTTTGTTATTATTAGAATCATTCAAAATATTTGGAAACATACAGAATCGAGGTAATTCATATGATAGATAAATATAATAGAAAAATTGATTATGTTAGATTATCCATAACTGATAAATGTAATTTCAGATGTAATTATTGTATGAATGAAAATGTGCGATTCATGCAAGATAACGAATTACTTTCATTAATAGAAATAGAAAAATTAGTAAAAGTATTAAAAGATCTAAAATTCAAAAATATCAGATTAACTGGTGGCGAACCTACTTTAAGACCAGATATAATCGATATAGCTAAAATAATTAAAAATTACTTTGGTGAATTCAGTATTACTACAAACGGTTCTTTAATGCATATATTGGCACAAGATTTAAAAAAGAACGGATTAAAAAATGTAAATTTTAGTTTGGATTCATTAAATAGATATACATTTACAAAAATTACAAAAAGAGATGACCTTAATAATGTTCTTAATGGATTAGAGAAATCTTTAGAAATTGGATTGAATGTAAAATTAAATACTGTAATTCAAAAAAGAAATTTTAATGAAGTTTTTGAATTAATAGAATTTGCCGCAAAATATAAATTACCCATAAGATTTATAGAATTAATGCCTATAGGTAATAATTATAACGAAAACGATTTTATAAGCGAAGATATATTAAAATCAAAAATTTCAGAAAAGTATTCATTAATTCCATATGATAAAAAGCTCGGAATTGGTCCTTCAAAATATTACATAATTAAAGAATTAAATTCAAAAATTGGTTTTATTTCCGCTATGACACATAATTTCTGCTCTTCATGTAATAAAATCAGAATCTCAGCAAATGGAAATATATATCCATGCCTTGCTTTCGATTATCATATTCCTATAAAGGATGTAATTTTAAAAGAAGAAAAATTAAAAGAAAAAATACAGTTTGCCATTTTAGAAAAACCACAGAGACATTATTTAAACGAAATAAAAAAAGTAACACCTATGCATAAAATGGGGGGATAAAATGGAATTCACACATTTAGATAAAAACGGCAATGTAAAAATGGTAGATGTATCAGAAAAAAATATTACTCTTAGAATTGCAAAAGCTCATGGAAAAATAAAAATGAAAAAAGAAACACTTAATGCTATTGTTTCTGGAAAAGTTGCAAAGGGTAATGTATTAACAACGGCAAAAATCGCTGGCATTATGGGAGCTAAAAAAACTTCAGAATTAATTCCAATGTGCCATAATATTTTTATATCGAAAATAGATATAGAATTTAAAATAAATGAAGGCAATATAGAAATCTTTTCCATGGCTAAAACTGAATCAAAAACTGGTATAGAAATGGAAGCATTAACGGCTGTAAACATAGCAGCTTTAACGATATATGATATGTGTAAAGCTATAGATAGAGAAATGGAAATAACAGAAATATATTTACTCGAAAAATCCGGTGGAAAAAGCGGCCATTTCAAAAGAGGTGGTAATTAATGAAATATTTTGTATTAACATTAAGCGATAAAGGATCAAAAGGCGAAAGAGAAGATTTAAGCGGGAAAGTTATTAAAGAAATCATGGATTCTATAAACGGAGAATTAATAGGATATAAAATATTACCTGACGAAAAAGAATTAATCACAAATGAATTAAAAGATTTGGTAAAAAAAGATATAGATATTATATTAACCACTGGTGGAACCGGATTAACTCCAAGAGATGTTACACCAGAAGCAACAATGGAAGTTATTGAAAGAAGAATATATGGAATGGAAATGGCTATGATTATAGAAGCTTTAAAACATACTCCTCACGGAATGCTATCAAGAGCTGTTGTAGGTGTTGCAAATAACACTTTAATTATAAATCTCCCAGGAAGCCCAAAAGCAGTAAAAGAAAACCTTAATGTATTATTACCTGCTATTCCACATGCCGTAGAAAAAATTAAAAATTTGGGTGGCGATTGCGCAAGATAAACAAGAGGTGATACCAATCACCTTAGTTTGTAGACAAACTCAAAAATAAATACAAAGTATTTTCAAAAATAATATTCACTCATACGGAAAATTCTAAAACCTCAAAAATACTCATGGATATATTTTTAATGCGAAGCATTAAAAATAAATAAAGGTTTTTATATTAAAAAAATTATAATAATTAATATAGGTTTGAAATAGAGCAATTATTTTAGTTTATAATATTTAAAATTTCGCGAAGCGAAAGTTTGGGAATTTTCAAGTATTCGCTCATATTATTTTTTTAGAAAATACTTTGTCAACAGTCTGACATATTATTTTATTTGTATAATATCAAAAGTATTAAAATAAAGGTCCACAACCAATAACTTATTTATCAACGCATTATCATAATCTCCACAAAGTAATTTCATTGCTTCACTCACTTGAATTGAAGCAATAATAGAAACAGCATAAGGTGTAACATATTTTATTTCATCCGTATCTTTTACATCACCTAAAATTTCACTTAACGTTTTAGTTTTGCCTGGGATAATATCTGTTACCTGTCCAAAAAATCTTTCTACACCGCCATGAATTAAAGGAATATTTTTTTCATGTACTTTTCTATCCAAAATCTTTCTACTTTCAAAATTATCAAAACAATCAATTGCAATATCAACATCTGGCAATACTGTTTTTTCCTGAATTTTTTCGGCAAAAATATGTATTTTAACCTCTGGATTAATTTCATTTAATTTTTCTTTTGCTACAAAAACCTTTTTTTTACCCAAATCTTCATGATCATATAATATTTGCCTATTAAGATCTGGCATGTCAAGAATCCCATTATCAAAAATATGTATTTCTCCAATCCCTAATCTTGAGAGATGCATTAAAACATTACTACCTAAACCACCAGCACCAGCAACCATTATTTTAGCATTTCTAATTTTATCAAAGTTTTTGTATAATTTCATATGTCTCGAATATCTATCCATATCATCCACCACCCGCTGGAGGAAATATAGATATAATTCCTTCTTCAACCATCGTATCCAATCCATTTAAATGAATAATATTTTTCCCATTTATCAAAATCATAGTTCCAATCTTTATTTTTTTACCTTCTACAAGGTAATCTCTTATCTTCTTGTCATTAAATTTTTCTACAAGCATATCTATTAAATTATCAACTGTTATCGGTTTATTAATTTCCAGATTTATTGAAGCTACCCCGAGATATAATCTCAGGGTAGCGAAAAACTTTACTTCTATTTTCATAAAATATTTAACTCCTTTAATTTTTCTTCTGTTGGAACTCCTTCTTTACTCCATCCTCTTACTTCATAATATTTTGGCAACAATACATCTAAATGCACAACTTGGCCTTTATTAGGACCTTCTTTTGCAGGTTCTTCAAGCAATCTTTTTGGTAATGTATCCTGTGATGGATCAATTCCTGCCTCTAAATTAAATTTTCTTTCTAAATTCCAAATTCTTTCACCAATCTTTAATGTTTCTTCTGAGGATAAATTCCAACCTAATGCTGCATTAATAAGATCTTTATAATCATCTAATCCTAAAGCAAATGAGGTAAATAAACACAACCCTGCTGAATCAATAACAGCTGTTAAATCCTGGAATGTTTTTACCCATTCTGCTTTACCTTCTAATTGTTGTGGATCTAATTTTTCTGGAGCACCTAAAATTTCTGGTGATATCATATATCCTCTAACATGACATCCACCTCTATTACTTGTAGCATACTCAAGTCCATGTCCCTGAGCACCCCTTGGATCATATGCAGGAAGCTCTTGTTTTTTAACTGTCATTGAATATTCTACATGACCATAACTTTCTGCTAATCTGTACGAGCCTTCTGCTAATTTGTCTCCAAATCCTTCTCTTAATCCTATTTGTTTTGTATAAAATACTATAGCTTCTGAACTTCCAAATTTTAATTCAGGGCCATTACCCAATTCATCCCTTTTAATAATACCTTTTTCATATAACTCCATTGCTGCTGCTATTGTTGCACCTGCAGAAATTGTATCAAGACCATATTTATTACATAGATGGTTAGCTTCAACTATAGCAATTAAATTTGAAACACCACAATCTGCACCAAATGCCCAACCAGTTTCATATTCTGGTCCTTCTGTTTCTATTCCATTAGGTAATGTTACTCTTCTACCACAAGCTATAGGACAACCAAAACACGGCATATTCTTTATTAAATAACCCTTTTCAACTAAAGCTTCACCTGAAACTTCATCCGTTAATTCAAATACAGAATCCTGAAAATTCCTTGTTGGATATAACCCATTTTGGTTTATAATGTTATCCAATACTTTTGTTCCTAATTTTGGTAATCCTTCTCCTGTTACTCCATTTTCCTTTAATTTCTTTATCTTTTCTTTTACCGTTTCCATAAACTTAGCAGGATCTTTTACCTCAGGTCTCTTTGTTCCTCTAACAACAACAGCTTTTAGATTCTTACTACCCATAACAGCTCCAACACCAGTTCTTCCTGCTGCTCTATGCTTATCATTCATAACAGCAGCAAATTTAACCAGTTTCTCACCAGCTGGACCTATACATGCAACTCTTGCTTTTGGTTCTCCAACCTCTTCTAATAATGTGTCTGTTGTTTCAAATACATCTTTTCCCCATAAATGTGCAGCGTCTTTTAATTCAACATGGTCATCTTTAATCCATAGATAAACAGGTTTATCAGCTTTTCCTTCAAAAATAACCATATCATATCCTGCAAACTTCAGTTCTGCACCAAAATAGCCTCCTGAATTACTTGAAGCTATGGTGCCAGTCAATGGACCTTTTGTAACAACCATATACCTCCCACCAGTTGGTGCTGCAGTTCCAGAAAGCGGTCCTGTGGAAAAGAATAATTTGTTTTCTGGTGATAATGGATCTACTTTCGGATCTACTTCATCGTAAAACATTTTTGTTGCAAGACCTCTACCACCTAAATAAAGTTCTGCATCTTTTGGCAATTCTTCAACTTTAACACTTCTTTCTGTAAGGTTTACTCTTAAAACTTTTCCGTTAAATGACACTTTTTACCCCCCCTTATAATTTTTCCTTCCTTTCCAAACACGGGAGGCATAGCCGTTTCCAACCATACCCATTGGCCTTTTACCATGGCATAAGCTTTAGGTATAAAGGCTCGGAAGGGGTAATGTATTCACTTTAATTTTATCACATTTTCACATAAAATTCAATAAATATATGAGTATTCTTAATAAAGAACTCTATATATTTTAGAAAAAAGAGAGCATAATTTTTTATTGATTATTAGATTAATATATGATATAATATTAATGAATAAAGAAAATAATTCTTTAAAAGAATAGAATTATAAAATATTTAATATAAGTGGGTAATAGTATGTTACAATTTATCACGATAATATTAGAAAAAGAAAAATATGCAATTCCAATGGAGAACGTTCAAGAAGTAATAAAATACGAGAATATTGTAAAAGTCCCAGGTACAGATAGTCATATTATTGGTATTATTAATTTAAGAGATAAAACTATCCCTATAATGAATATAAAAAGCAAAATGAATATTGGAAAGAATATAGTCCCTGACTCAAAAATAGTAATTTTAACTCATAGGGGTACTTTAATAGGTATAATTATTGATGACACTGCAGAGATGTTGCATATAAAAGATGAGTCAAGTATAGAAAAAATAAAAGGATCTGAATACTTTTCTTCTGTTATAAAAAAGGAAGATTCATTATATAAAGTAATAAATATAGAAAAATTATTTGAAGGTAGTAAAAATATATATGTGGATAATAATAGTAACCCAAAAGAATCTCAAGAATTAATAAATGAAAATTTAGTCCAAATTCTTAAATTTAAATTAGGTAATGAAATAATGGCTATCCCTGTAGAAAATGTTCAGGAAATTGTTAAAAAACCAACAATATACTCTGTTCCAGACATGCCTGATTTTGTAAAAGGAGTTACTTCGTTAAGAGGAGAAATTATTCAGATTATCGATTTAAATGAATTATTCAAAAAAGAAAATTTAAATCTTAGAGAACTAATAGTAATAGAAATTCATGGAATAAAATTCGGACTACATGTAGAAAAAGTAAAAAATATTGTAAGTATAAATATAGACGAAATAAACAAATTACCGGTTACAAATAAAAATTCTAAGGTAATAGGTATTGTTAATTTAGGCGATGAAATAATTACTTTATTAGATTTAGAAAAAGTATTTGGAGAATTAGGAATAGAAATAAATGAAAAAATTGAAGAAAAAACAAAAGAAGCCACTTTTTCACATGAAGAATCAAAATTATTCTTAAGATTTAAATTATTAGAAGAATATTATGCAATAGAAATAGAAAAAATTAGAGAAATTACAACATTAGAAAAAGATAATGTTGAGGATGTTGTAAACATTAGAGGAGAAATTATTCCATTAATAGATTTAAAAGATAAATTCTATCATGCAAAAAATAACTCAAAAAATGTTGTTATAGTAAAAGGAAAAGAAAAGGATTTTGGAATGATTGTGGATGAAGTAGAAGAAATAATGAATGTTCTTAAACATGAAATAGAACCTGTGCCTGAAGAAATTTTAAAAAATACAGCTAATGGCAAATATCTAAGAAATGTTATTAATAAGAAAGATGTATTAATCTTTGTTATTGATGTTGATAAATTTTCCATTTAAAGAAAAATGGCTCTCAAAATTTTGAGAGCCATTTTAATCATTTTTCAAATAGTTTTTTTAAATTTTCAGAATATGGTGGTCTTACCACACCTTTTTCTGTAATAATTGCTGTTACCAATTCATTTGGAGTTACGTCAAATGCTGGGTTATATACCTTAATTTCTTCTGGAACCATTTTCGATTTATGACAATATCTAACTTCTTTATGAGATCTTTCTTCTATAGGAATTTCATTTCCAGTTGGCGTATTTAAATCTATTGTTGATAATGGTGCTGCAACATAAAAAGGAATTCCATGTTCTTTTGCTAATAACGCTACAGAATATGTTCCTATTTTATTAGCAACATCACCATTCGCAGCAATTCTGTCTGCACCAACTACTACAGCATTTATTTTTCCTTGTTTCATTACCCAACCAGCCATATTGTCTGAAATTAACGTTACATCAAATCCATCTTTATATAATTCCCATACTGTTAGTCTTGCACCTTGTAAATATGGTCTTGTTTCATCTGCATACACTTTTATGTCTTTACCTAATTCCCTTGCGCCTCTTATAACTCCTAATGCTGTTCCATAATCAACTGTTGCTAATGCTCCTGCATTACAATGGGTTAATACAGTATCTCCGTCATTTAATAATTCTCCACCAAATCTCCCCATTGCTTTATTTGCTTCAATATCTTCATAGGCTATATCTAAAGCTTCTTTTTCAATTAACTCTATTAAATTTTCTTCATTTTTTATTTCATTTAATTTTTTCTCCATTCTGTCTAATGCCCAGAAAAGATTTACTGCTGTAGGTCTTGTATTTGCTAATGTATCTTTTACTTCTTTCATTTTTTCATCAAAATTTTCTGTGTTTATAAACTCTTTTACCCCTAGTACATATCCAAAAGCTGCTGATGCACCAATAGCTGGAGCACCTCTAACAATCATATCTTTTATAGCTACAGCAACTTCTTTGTAATTTTTACATGTTACATATGTTTCTTCTAAAGGCAAGTATCTTTGATCGACTAAAATCAATGAATCTCCTGTCCATTCCATTGTTATAGTCTTTAACTTGCTCATTCTTTATCATCCTTTTCAACTTCATTGATAACTCTTTTTGCTAATTGAACATATGGAGCTACATGTTCCGGTTTTCCAAAATATGCTGCAGGTTTTCCTGTATCCATATTTGTTCTAATTTCTTCACTAATTGGTATTTCTGCTAAAATTGGTAATTCATATTTTTCTGCTAATGATTTTGCTCCATTTTTACCAAAAATATAATGTTTTGTATGACAGTTTGGACATTCAAAATATGCCATATTTTCAACTAAACCTAAAACTTTTTTATTCATAACCTTAAAGAAATTTATTGCTCTTTCTACATCATCTTTTGAAACTTCTGATGGTGTTGTTACTATTATTGCACCATCAAATTTTTTTAACATTTGCATTACTGTTAATGGTTCGTCACCTGTACCTGGAGGTGCATCTATAATCATATAGTCTAAATCTTCCCATTCAATATCATTAAAGAATTGTTTAATTGTCCCTGTTTTTATTGGCCCTCTCCATACAATTGGTTTCCCTGATTCAGGAACAAATTGTGAAACAGATATAACTTTAACTCCATTAACTTCTGGTGGAACTATTTTTTCTCCAACCTGATATGGATGATCTTTTTCTGTACCTCCTAACATTCTCATAACATTAGGACCATGCATATCAATATCCATCAGTCCAACTTTTCTACCTTCTAATGATAAAGCAACTGCTAAATTTACGGCAATTGTTGATTTTCCAACTCCACCTTTACCACTCATTACCATTATAATGTGTTTAATGTTTTTCAACTCATTTTGATCTGGTAAGTGAAACGGTATTTTTTTATCAGCCATATTATTCCTCCTCAACTATAATTTCGTATGTAACTTCTGCCATGCCTTTTACTGTTGCAGAAGCAGAACAGTATTTTTCTTGAGATAATTTTACTGCTCTTTCTAATTTTTCCATTGGTAAATCTTTACCTTTAAATATATATTTCACATTTATTCTTTTGAAATATCTTGGATGTTCTTCATTTCTTTCTGTTTCTAATTTTACTCTTAAATCTTTATAATCAACTTTCATTTTCTTTAAAATCATTGCAACATCTATACCAGTACACCCACCTATTCCAAGCAAAAATAATTCTAATGCACGAGGACCACTATTTGTTCCTCCTACTTCTGGTGAAGCATCAATTATTACTTCATGTCCTGATGGTGTTTTAGATACAAATTGCATTCCCAAAGTATTTTTTAATTCTATTTCCATATTTTCCCTCCTAATTAGGATTTTTTATGTCAAGTATAATTAATTATAACGCTATACTTATAATAATGGATAACAAAATTTTTAAAAATTACTTTTTTGAGTTTTTAATATTTTTGATGTATAATTACTTAAGAATTGTGGTAATAAACGAAAATTGAAATAAAGAATTGCTGGAGGTATTATATGCTAAAAACAAATTTAAAAATCATTCTATATTTATTTATTTTAATATCTGGATTATCTTTTGCTTCACCTGATACTTTCCAGATTGTCGATAGGATTCCTGTTGGCGAAAGGACTTTTCATATTGATATTTATGGAAATTATGCCACAATATGTAATTACAGTGGGACAGTAAAGGTAATCGATTATGTTAACGGAGATGTTACATTATACGTTGATAATGGTATTATTTCTCGCCCAATGGCTGGTTATTATATAAATAATTACTTATATGTTATAGATAACGGTGATCCATCCGTTAAAGTTATAAACAAATGGGGCAATTTAAGCAGAAAATTAAGATTAAAAGCCAGACCAATAAATATGAAAGTGTTAAATGATAAATTTTATATAACTACTACCAATCCATATGGTTTATATATTGTGGAAAAAAAATCTTTAAAAATAGAAAAATTTTACGAATTTCCAGTAAAAACACCTTTTATTTCAATTATAAATAATGACGTATTAATTCCAATGTATGAAAACGAAAAAGATAACATATTAAATACATATAAACTTTTATTCAGAGTAAGTGATAAAAAATTTATTATGAATTTAAAAAGAATTGTATTTCCTATAGATATAGAAAAATACAAAGATAAATATTATTTAGGAGAATATTTTGATGGAGGAATATATGAATTTTGGGATAATTATCAGAAGAAAATTGCACAATTTGGGAAAATGTTAATTAACATAGGTATTTTTAATGACAATATCATAGGAAATTCTCTTTTTGGTGGTTTATATATTTATTCTTTAAAAGATAAAACAACAAAAGTTATTTTGAAGAATATTCCCATTACTGATTTTGCATATAATTCTAAAAATGATTTTTTGTTCGCTATATCCCATATAACCGGAGAGTTTTTTGTTATTGATAAAAATTTTCAAATTTATGAAACTTTAAAATTAGATGATTATCCTATAGATGTCGAAGTTCCTACAGATGATATTATTTTGGTACTCTGTACTGATGGAAAAACATTAAATATTATAAGAAGGTTTTGACCATTCCTACAATTTTTTCATGTGTTTCATTTAATTTAGTTATATACTTTTTTTGCATTTTTTCAAATTCAAAGCTATTTAATTTTGATAAAGAATTTATCATATCATCTTCAGATCTAAAAAATAAATCATATTCTTTGTCTATTGTTTTAAAAACTCTATAATTCTTATGATTTTTATACATTATAACCGGAACACCCAAATATAAGGATAATATACCGCCATGCAATCTATCTGAAATAATAAACTGCGATTTTAATATTTCATTTATTATCTTATTCTCCTCCGAAACTGGAAAAGAAATATTTATTTTGCCTTTATATTTTTCAAAAAATTCATATGCAAAAATTGAATCTTGAGATTTATTAAAAACAATAGGAGTTATTCTTGAAATATTAACTTGTTTTAATATGTATATTATTTTATCCCAGTTTTTTCTATTTTTTATGATTAATGAAATATGACATTTTTGAGGATCTTTTTCAAAGATAATATTTTTATATTTAAGCATTCCTATATCTGTTCCAAGATCAAAATTATCAGAACACATTTTGGCAAATTTAAAGCTTGTCTCATCTCTTAATATTCCATATAAATTTTTATATTTCAATATTTTTTTTAACCTAGCTGTAGCATATTTATGTTTAAAATGTCCAAATCCTTGAGATAAAAATAGTACATTCTTTTTATAATGTTTTGCTACATTAAATAAAAAATCATAATACAAGAAACTCCTTAATGATGTTTCTGTTTGAAAAAGATTTCCTCCTCCATAAATTAATAAATCTATTTCTTTTATTGTGCTTATAATTTTTGGAAAATCATATTTATCTATTCCTATAATCTTAAATTCATATTTTTTATTTAATTTTATTTTATCTGAAATTGTATAGATTTTTCCATCAAAATTGATTTCTTTAAATACTTCTAATATCGATTCAAAAAGCATTTCATCACCAAAATTCGCATAACCGTAATATCCAATAAGAAATATTTTTTTCATTTTTTCAACTCCTTAGGTTTTTTGTCCTAACATATAGAATTATAACTCAGGAGGCGGATAAAATGTTTATAAAAGATCTTGCAATAAATATTATACCAAAAGCTTTAGATGCTGTAGAAACAAGACAAAAAATTTATTCACATAATATAGCTAATTATAACACACCTGGTTATAAAAGAAAAGATGTTACTTTCGAACAAGAATTAAGAAAAGCTATGGGCGACTCTGATGAAATTAAATTAAAAACGAACAACAGTAAACATTTAAAAAATATTCCTTCTATAAATGAAGTTAATTATAAAATTATTGAAGATAATTCAAGATCTAATAGAGAAGATGGAAACAACGTTGATATTGATGTTGAAATGGTGAAAATGATGGAAAACACTTTACAATACAATGCTTTGACGAGACTAATTAATTATAGATTTTCAGATTATAAAACAGCTATAGGAGGAATTAGATAATGAATTTAAATGCATTTAAGATAATGGATATTGCTGCAAGTGGCATGACTGCAGAGCGATTTAGATCAGAAGTTATATCAAATAACCTTGCAAATGCAAATACAACGAGAACAGAAAATGGAGGACCTTATAGAAGAAAAATCGTTACTTTTAAAGAAGTTTTAAATAAACAATTTAATTCAGAAGATGAGCAATTATCTGGTGTAAAGGTAGCAAAACTTGAAGAAGACAAAAGTCCCTTTAGGCTGGTTTATGATCCAGGACACCCAGATGCTGATAAAAACGGTTATGTAAAATATCCAAACGTTAATCCTCTCAGAGAAATGGTCGATTTAATTACTGCCCAAAGAGCTTATGAAGCTAATGTTGCTGTAGTCAACTCTGCAAAAACAATGTTTAATTCTGCGTTATCTATAGGTCGTGGAGCTTAGGAGGTGTAGATTATGATTGAGAAAATCCCTGGAGTATCAGGAATAAATGGAGTTAATAATATAGCAAGGACGCAAAAAAACAATAAAACATCATCGAAAAATCTTAATTTCGCTGATATTTTAAGAAATGCAATTGATGATGTTAATAAAACTCAAAAAATTTCCCAACAGATGAGTGCTGATTATGCTGCAGGAAAAATTGATAATATTCATAATGTCATTATTTCTGCAGAAAAGGCATCTTTATCTTTAAAATTAACCACAGAAGTAACAAATAAGATTGTTCAAGCTTATAAAGAAATCATGAGAATGCAAATTTAAAGTGAGGTAAGATAATGGAAGAAATTATTAAAGCTGTAGATGAGTTTTTCGAAAAACATCCAGAGGCTGATTTTGAAACTCTGGAGTTATTTCTTTATGATAATTTTAAAAAAGAAGATGTTGAAGAATACTTTGGGATGTTGGGCGAAGCTATTTTAAGTGCTGAAGGAGGTTTAAGAGATCCTATGGGAACTCTTTTAGATAATGAACCTGAAGTTAAAATTATCGAAAATCCTTCAGAAGATTTATTAAAAAAATTAGATGTTGAAAAATGGCCAATTTGGGAAAAAGAAGCTTCAACATTCGATTGGTATTACGACGATTCAGAGGTATGTTATATTCTTGAAGGTGAAGTGGTTGTTCATACTAAAAATCATAAATACAAAATTAAAAAAGGCGATCTTGTAAGGTTTAAAAAAGGACTTTCATGTAAATGGGAAATTTTAAAGGACATTAAAAAACATTATAATTTTGGAATAGACATATAATTAAGAATCTCCCTGATTTTCAGGGAGATTTTTAATTATATTTACAGACAAAGTATTAAAAATACTCAAAAATAATATTCTCTCATAGGCATATTTTTAATTATATGTGCTAAAAATAGATAAAAACTTTTATTATGATATATTTAATTTATAATGTTTAAAATTTCGCGAAGCGAAAGTTTAATGCGAAGCATTAAAAATAAATAAAGGTTTATATATTAAAAAAATATAATAATTAATATATGTTATAAATAAAGCAATTATTTTAGTTTATAATATTTAATCTTCGCGAAGCGAAAGTTATAATTCATTTGTATAAAAACAAGAGAATTTATAGCATAATTATTTATATTACTTATTATTTTTATATAGTTATGTGTATTCAGACTTTTTTATTTTTATTAATATGACTATAATTATAGTCAAGGAGGAAATTGAATGGATATTGAAAACTTAAAATTCTATAGTGTTGCTGAAGCTAAAGCAAAATTTTCACAGGTTACTGAAGAATCAAAAAATAAATTTGTAGTTATCACAAAAAACGGAAAACCAGAATTCGTGTTAATAGGGTTTGATAAATTCAAAAAATTAATGAATTTTATAGATGAAATTAGAGATTTATATCTAATGGAAATAGGTGACCCATCCAAATATAATGAAATTAAAGATATATTTAAAGAAATAGAAAATCTCGAAGATTAATGGAGGTGTATTAAATGGCACAAGTTGTATTGGAAAATATTGATAAAATTTACCCTAATGGATTTCATGCTGTAAAAAGTGCAAGTTTTACTATTGAAGACAAAGAATTTTGTGTTTTATTAGGTCCTTCAGGTTGTGGTAAAACTACAACATTGAGAATGATTGCAGGATTAGAAGAAATTTCTAAAGGAACTTTAAAGATCGATGGAAAAGTAGTTAATGATGTTGAACCTAAAGATAGAGACATTGCTTTTGTTTTCCAAAACTATGCTCTTTATCCACACATGACTGTATATGATAATATGGCTTTTGGTTTAAAATTAAGAAAATTTCCAAAAGAAGAAATTGATCAAAGAGTTAAAAATGCTGCTAAAATCCTTGATATTGCTCATTTGTTGGATAGAAAACCTAAACAATTATCCGGTGGTCAAAGACAAAGGGTTGCAGTTGGTAGGGCAATTGTTAGGGACCCAAAAGTTTTCTTATTTGATGAACCTTTATCAAACTTAGATGCTAAATTAAGGGTTCAAATGAGATCTGAATTAAAAAAATTACACCATAGATTAAACGCTACAATAGTTTACGTTACTCACGATCAGGTTGAAGCTATGACTATGGCAGATAAAATTGTTATTATGAAAGATGGGGTTATTCAACAAATAGGAAGCCCATATGATGTTTATTTCAAACCTACAAACAAATTTGTTGCTGGATTTATTGGAACACCTCCTATGAATTTCTTAGAAGCAAAGATTGTTAGAGGTGAAGGCGGTTTATGGATTTCTGCTGAAGAATTAAAAGTTAAAGTACCTAAAGAATTTGAAGAAAAATTAGATGCTTATATAGATAAAGATATAATATTTGGCATTAGGCCAGAAAATATTCACGATAAATCAATTTATAAAGGAGAACATACAAACGATATTGTTAAAGGAAAAGTAGATGTTGCAGAACCTCTTGGTAGTGAAACGTTATTACATGTTACAATTGGAGGACAATATTTAGTTGCAAAGGTTGATCCTACTACAACCGCACGCGAAGGAACAGAAGTAGAATTAATTTTAGAAATGGAAACAATGCATGTATTTGATAAAGAAACAGAATTAGCAATTATATAAAAATGAGGTCTCCGATTATGGAGACCTTTTTTTATGCTATAATAAAAGTGGAGGTGGAATTATGGCTAATATTTTTGAAATAGAGAAATTTTTAAATGATTTGTTAGAAGTTGATAAATTTAATGATTTTTGTTTTAACGGAATTCAAATAGAAGGAAAACATGAAGTGAAAAAAGTTGCTATTGGAGTGTCATTTAACAAAAAATTCCTTGATGAAGCTTTAAAAAATAATGTTGATATGCTCTTTGTACACCATGGGATTTTTGGAAAAGACTTTTTTAAAATAAGAGGATATTTTAAAAAGCGCATAGAAAATCTTATAAAAAATGATATTACATTAATGGGATATCATTTACCTCTTGATGCTCATAATGAATATGGGAATAACGCTCAAATTGCAAAAAAACTAAATTTGAAAATAACAGAACCTTTTGATGTTGGATATATTGGCGAATACATTGATCCAAAACCTTTTGATGAATTTAAAAATATTTTATATGATGTTTTTCAGAGGAAAGACTTATTAATATATAAAAATAATGATTATGTTAAAAAAGTTGCTATTATTTCTGGCGGTGCTTCGTATGCACTGGAATCTTTAGAGGGAAAAGTAGATACTTTTATTACTGGTGAGATAAAAGAACACATCAGAAATATCTCTGAAGAAATGGGAATAACTTATATTAACGCTGGACATTATGTTACAGAAACTTTTGGTGTAAAAGCTATTTCTAAATTATTAGAAAAAAATTTCGATTTAGAAACTATTTTTATTGATATTTATAATGAAATTTAATCATTTTATGATATAATTATCCTGAGAAATCAGGAGGGATTATTATGAAGAAAATTATAATTATAATTTCTATTTTTATATACGGAATATTGGCTTTTTCAACAAATTTTTCTAAAAGCAATAGCGGGTATTATGAAATTCCTGCATATAAACCTTTTTTAGAATTTAAATTAAATAAAAATCTTTTTGATATAAACACTCCTTTCTTATTGGCTAATATAGAATATAAAGGAAAAGATTATTATATGCCTTACACAAAATATTTATATAATAATAATGAAATTTTTGTAATTGGTTTAATTGAAAGATATGATGATTATTCCGGTAATGATTTCAAAGTATTAAACACCAATGAGGTTATAAAAAAATACTCCAATGAAATCAAAAATGCAAATATATCCATATTAATTTTATATAAAAATGTTTCTATCCATGGCATAAAGGTTAGTCAGGAAGGTACTAATTTAAATGTAAATAATTTTTCCCTTGTAATAGAAGATACCCTTCCAAGGGAAATATATTCTCTGGATAATTCTGTTTTTGAAAAATTTTATAGAGAGGAACCTAAAAAAGATAATTACATATATTATAAGGTAAAAAACGGCGATACTTTATATAACATTTCCAGAATTTTTGGAGTTTCCGTTGAATATTTATTAAAAATCAACAACATTAAATCACCTGAATTATTAAAAGATGGAATGTATTTAATTATTGGAACCTCAAAAAATTTCAAAAGTAAAGGTGACATAAATGAATAAACACTATAATTCTATAAATTCTATAATTGCCAATATACCAGTTACCAATTTCAGATTAATATTAGGTATTAAAATTTCCGATAATCTTTTCAGAATTATATCTTACTTCGATTCTGAAAAAATGGATTTTGATCTTTCAATGAATGATATGTATTTTTCCGTAGAAGATAAATTTCGTATTAATAATTTCGATTCTGTGTTATATGAGGAATCAATTAATAAGCATTTTTTTGATGGAATAGAAGATTATTTTGCTTTGGGACAAAACATTATTTTTAGAAATGAAGTTGTAGGTTTTATTTATATTCTAATGGATAAAACAACAAAATATGATAATATTAATACTTTAAAAGAACTCTTTTATGAACATTTAAAAAATTTTTTAACTATAATTCTTGACGTAAAAGATTCTGTTTTAAGGGAATATGCTATTGAACAAACTATAAATTCATTATTTTACATATTAAAAGCTCATGACGCATATACTTATTATCATTCCTTAAGAATTGCTGATCTTTCTGTACTCATTGCAGAAAAATTGGAATTAAATCAGGATAAAATAGAAAAATTATATTACGCTGCTTTAATACATGATTTAGGAGAAATATGGATTTCAAAAGATATACTTCAAAAATCAGAAAAATTGACTCCCGTGGAGTTAGAACAAATAAAACAACATACTAGCAAATTAGAATTCTTATTTGCTGGAAATGATTATTTTTCCGAATATGTTGAAATAGCTAAGTATCATCATGAATACTTAGATGGCAGTGGGTATTCTGGTAAAAATAAATACGATTTGTCATTACTATCAAGGATTTTAGCAGTAGCAGAAGTTACAGACGCTTTGCTCTCAAATAGGCCATGGAGAAAAGCTCTTAAAATAGAAGATGCTCCAAAAATATTACTAAAAATGGTTGAAAATGGTAAACTGGATAAAACTATTGTCGATGCTGTAATCAAAATCATACCAGAATTTTATGGTGGGCTTTTACAAAATACTTTAATGAAATACAATGATGTATTTATTAATTTTAATATTAATGAAAAAATAGTTAGAGTAGAAGCAAAAGTTCTTAACTCAAAAAGAGATTATATTAATATTTTTATTCCACAAAAGAGCGTTGAAATTAATGGAAAAGTAATCAATATTTGCGAGAAATTCTTAAAACTTGGAAATACTATTTCTATTGAATATTATTCAAACAACAATTCATTTAATAAAAGTTGTACTATTATGGGAAAAAACAAGATGGGATATATATTAAAAGTAAATAAGGAAATAAATGAAAATGAGATGACTTCTGTAAAATGGAATTTAAATGGAATAGGAGTGCCTCTAAAAAGAGTTGTTTTTGTAAATAAATACGTATGGCGTCTCGATAATGAAAAAGCTTTTAAATTAAACATTGAGAGTATTTCAAATAAAAATATTATTTTCTATGCTTTGAAAGATAAAATAAATAATATGGCTGATACGAAGCTCTTAATTACTTTTGAAGCCATGAATTTAAAAATTAATCTGATTGGTGAGATTATATATAAAGAGGAAATATTCAGAGGATATTATCATTGCGATTTTAAAATAGGCGAAATTACAAATGATGAATATACAAAATTAATTCAAATCATAAATTTAAGAAAAGAACAATTAAAAACGTTACGTTAAATTCGGGATTCCCCGAATTTTTTCTTAAAAAAAAAATAATTGTAACTTTTCTTATTGACATAAAAAATATTTTAAGGGTATAATAGGTGAAGGTATATATAGAAAAATTTGAAAAAGGAGGAATTTTAATGAAAAGAACATACCAACCTTCCAGAACTAAGAGAAGAAGAACACATGGATTTTTAGCAAGAACTAAAACTCCAGGTGGAAGAGCTGTATTAAGAAGAAGAAGAGCTAAAGGAAGAAAAAGATTAGCTGTTTAATATGAGGGAAACTTTAAAGAAAAGAGAAAGAATTCATTTTAAAAATGATTTTGACAGAGTTTTTTCTTGTGGAAAGAGACACATTAACGATTATTTTGTAGTTGTATATACTAAAAATAATCTTAATTTTTCAAGAATAGGTATTACAATAAAAAGAAAATTCGGAAAAGCTCATAAAAGAAATAAATTAAAACGCTATATCCGAGAAATATATAGAAGAAACAAAGGTCTCTTTCCACAAGATTATGATATAGTTTTTTTGCCTCGAAAAAAACTTTCAAAGGATTTTGATAATATGTCTTTTGAAGATGTTAAAAATATTATTTTAAATATATCGGAGCGCTTAGAATGAAAAAAATATTTTTGGGACTTATCAAAATTTATAAAAGATTTATTTCGCCTTATAAACCTTCAAAATGTATTTATTATCCTACTTGTTCCACCTATACTTATGAGGCTATAGAAAAGTTTGGTGTTTTAAGAGGTCTGTATTTAGGCATATTGAGAATTTTAAGGTGCAATCCTTTTCATCAAGGTGGTATCGATCCAGTCCCAGAAAAATTTGTATTCATACCATCTACAAAAAATAAACAAAGGGGTGTAAAAAATTGAAAAAGTTAATTTTAATTATAGGACTGATTGTCCTAGGGGTTTTTGTTTTCTCTCAAACTCCAGAATATAACATTACATCATCATCAACAGAAATAGATTTACATATGAGATTGTATAAAGTCTCATTGGATAATTATGGACATATGAAAAGTTTTGAAATTTTACAAAACAGAAGCAATACACTATTTATTAAAATCTATAGTTATTATAATGATAGCTTTGATTTATATGATGAAAATGGTAATGAAATTTTACCAACATCTTTTGATATTTCAGAAGATCATGCTAATAATTTTATTGAAATAAAATATTATTTTGATAATGGTGGAATAAAAAGTTATAGATTTTATAATGATCCATACTACAACTTTGACATTTCTTTTAAAAACTTAAGCGGAAAAGTTGTAATTCCTACTATTTCTTACCCAAATACAGTTTCAACTGATAATGAATTACTAATCTCTTATCTAAATAATCCCATTAAATCAATGTTCGTTTTTGATGCAGGAAATCTAAAAATCGAAAATCAAAGTATTACTATTTCTAAAGATATTTCGTTTAAAGCTTATATGGGACCTTCAAAATTTATTTTTATAAAACAAATATTCCCTGAAAAATATGAACGAATAAAAACATTGGCAAAATCAGTTGGAGCAATAAACTGGCTATGGTATATAAACTATGGTTTTGTAACTTTCTTGTGGTGGCTATATAGATTTACGGGTAATTTTGGATGGGCTATAATGATATTTACTGTTGTTATAAGATTAATATTATATCCTCTATATCATAAACAAACAAAATCAATGATAGAAATGAGAAAATTACAACCAGAAATAGAAAAAATAAAGAAAAAATATAAAGATCCTCAAAGACAACAACAAGCTTTAATGGAATTATACAAAGAACATAAAATTAATCCTGCCGGTGGTTGTTTAACCGCTTTTATTCAATTACCAATTTTCTGGGTTTTATATGGTGCAATTAACTATTATCAAGGAACTTTTGCTTATAATCCACAATTTTTAATATGGTCAGATTTATCTCAAGGTGGTTTTAGCCAAAATATTGTTTTAGTACTATTAAGTGTTTTAGCATATCTATACAACGCTTTACAATCAGCAACTGATAGAAAAACAGCATGGAATACATCTATTATGATGGTTGTTTTCCCATTTTTATTCATAGGATTACCTACCGGAATATTTATTTATTGGGTAACTAACGCAGTTTTACAAATATTCATTACTTATTATGTTAATAAGAAAAACAACGTAAAAGGTTTAACATTAAGAGAATTTTTAGGCTTGGGTCCAAAACCCTATAAAACATCAAAATAGTCGCATTAGGAGGTGTTCAAATGAACATTAAGATTCGAGAAAAACAATTTGAAGGAAAAAGTATTGACCTGGCATTCGAAGAAGCGGTTAAATACTATGGTGTTTCACCTGAAGAAATTAATTTCGAAGTTATTCAGCAACCTAAAAAGGGATTTTTGGGGATCGGTAACAAATCTGCTATAATTAGTGCTTTTTTAAATGAGAAATATTTAATGAATAAGTTAAACGAATTCTTAAACTCTATTTTAGAACATTTTGATGGAGATTTCAACTACTCTATAAATTTTCAGGGTAAAAACGTATTGATTAGAATGGAAGGAGACGGATTAGGAAAACTAATTGGAAAATATGGAAGAACAATTGGCGCAATGCAACATATTTTATCAATTTTTATTAATAGACTTTCAAGCACCAAAATAGATGTCAATCTTGATGTAGGAGAATACAGAAGAAAGAAAAAAGAAAAAATATATGAAATTGTAGATAATGCTATTAGAAGATTAAACGAAGAAACCGAAAAAATTGAATTAGCTCCTATGTTTTCCTATGAAAGAAGAATTGTTCATGAATATGTAAGAAGGCAATATCCTCATTTAGAAACTGAATCTATTGGCTTAGAACCATATAGAAAAGTTATAATAAAATTAACCAAATCTCACATAAAAGCATAAAAAGGGGATATCCCCTTTTTTCTTTTTTGTAGTATAATAAAAGTAAGAGGTGTATAAATTTCTCACCGGAGGTGAGTAATGTGTTTATTAACCCTTTATCTGGAAACTCTTCTCAAAAACCAGAAGAGAAAAAAGTAAAAAATAAAAAATCTTCTAAATCACATAAATCTATTCATAGAAAAAAAAATTCTTTTACAGAAATCATGGATTTAAATGAAATAGAAATCATCAAAAAAGATTTAAATAAACTCCTTGAAAAAATCGAAGAATATGGGGCAGAATTTAAAAGATCGCCTATAGAAAGAAATTTAGAAAAGTATAAAAAGAGTGTGAAGAGCTTTCTAAAAAAAATTGAAAAAAACTTATATAAATTAAATTCTAAAATGAATTTCAAAGAAAAAAATTTTTATATCGTTGCTGAAAAAATTAATAATGAACTTAAGTCCTTAACTGATGATTTATTAAAGAATGAAGCTGGAGCATTTATTTATGCTAAAAAAATTGATTCTATAAATGGTTTACTTCTTGATCTATATAAATGATGGGGTGATTAAGATTTTACTGGATAAAATTTCAAATTTTAAAGGAAATTCCATATGTCTTGTCAATCAAGACACATATTTACTTTATAATACAATAAATACATTGAAAAAAAATATTAATATCAACGATATCCTGGAAATATTGCCAAAAGATGGTAATATTAAGATTTCAGATATCAGAGATATGCAAGAATTTTTAATGTATAAACCCAACTTTTCTGATTATAAACTGGTGATTATACATGAAATTGATAAAATGAATATTCAAGCTGCCAATGCCGCTTTAAAAATTCTTGAAGAACCTCCATCATTTGCTATCATTATAGGAACAACTACAAGATGGTATCATCTTTTACCCACTATAAGAAGTAGACTATATAAATTTTTATTGCCAAATCCTAATTTAATTGATAAAATAAAAAATGAGTATTTAGAATATTACATATATTTATCTTTTTCAATAAAAACAGATTTTGAATGTGCATACTATATTCTTGAAAATCCTGATGCTTCAAAAATTATATTAGATACTATAAAGCGTTTTCCAGAAATGAACACTTCAACTCTTATAAAATATTTAATGAATGAGAACAAAGATATAGAAAATAAATTTTTTAAATATGAAGCGTTTTTTGAATTAATAAAAAGATTTGAAAAACTAAATTTAATAGAAATTCAAAATATAATTGATAAAATATTATCGTATAAAAATAAAATAAACAATAAACTTCAGCTTTTAAAGTTATTTTCAAAATTATTTCTGGCATTATATCATGATGCTTTCATTTTTGGCCTAACAAGTTATTGGAAAGAATTTTATTCTTTAAATATGGTTAAGTTTTTTGGTTTGGCTGATTTTGAATTGAATTTTCAGAAAATATATGAAAATATTCAATGGTGTGAAAAAATTTCAAAGAGTTCTATTTCTAATTTTAATTTTGATTTGACAATTCAAACTATGTTTTTAAGGTTTATCCAGGCTTTTTTCAAAAATAAGGAGGAATAAACATGATTAATTTAAAAGCTTTAGTATATGGAGTAGAAATTACTAAATTATCTCCTATACTATATTATGCAGGAAATGGAGAAGATATTAAAATAGGGGATTTAGTATTGGTAAATACGGATATGGGATTAGATGTAGGGAAGGTTGTAATTGGACCAAAGGAATTAACTTTCGAAGAAATTGGATATGAAGTAACTTCTATTTTAAGAAAGTTAGATGATGACGATTTAAAAAAATATGAAGAAAATAAAAAAATGGCTCGCAAAGCTAAAGAGGTAACTGAAATCAAAGCTAAAGAGTTAGGTTTACCTATGAGAATTTTATCAGCAAGATTTGTTTTTGATAGATCTAAAATTATTGTTTATTTTGGTTCTGATACAAGAGTTGATTTCAGAGAACTGGTTAAAGGTCTGGCAAAAGAATTTAAGGCAAGAATAGAGTTGCGTCAAATTGGCATTAGAGATGAAGTGAAAATGATTGGAGCTATTGGATTATGCGGTCAGATTACCTGTTGTTCCAGATTCTTAAGAAAATTTGATTCTATAAAAATGGAAATGGCTAAAACACAACAAATGCTTATAAATACAGCAAAAATCTCAGGAAGATGCGGCCGTTTAATGTGTTGTCTGGCATATGAAAATGAGTTTTATGAAAATGAATTGAAATGTATTCCAAATGAAGGTTCAACTATTGAATACGAAAATGTTCCTGCAAGAGTTATAACAGTTAATGCTTTTTTAAAACAAGTAACTTTACAAATTATAGAAAATAATCAACCTGTAATGGTTAAATTACCTTTTGAATATTTCAAAAAAAATTGCCCTTTAGGTGATTAATATGCAGGAATTGGGGAAATATATAATTTCCATTGGTATTGTTTTAATTATTATTGGATTATTAATATATTTATTTGATAAAATTCCTTTTAAAATTGGAAGACTACCAGGAGATATTTTAATAAAAAAAGAAAATTTTACTTTTTATTTTCCTTTAACATCAGCTATATTAATTAGTGTTATACTAAACGTGATTATATTAATTATAAGAAAAATAAAATAATTTTTTTATGATAAGAATACAGAAGGAGGAGGAGTTTAGATGAAGAAATCATTAAACGAATTAAAAGAACTCGGAAGATTATGTAGAGGCGATATTTTGAAAATGACTACTGTTGCAAAATCTGGTCATCCCGGTGGATCAATGTCTTCAATTGATATGTATTTAAGTGTCTTTAATATGGCAAATATAGATCCAGAAAATCCATTTGATCCTAAAAGAGATAGGGTTGTTATCAGCCATGGCCATACTTCACCTGGTGTTTATTCTGCTTTAGCAAGACTTGGTTTTTTCAATGTTGATGAATTAATAGCAGGTTTTAGACATGCTGGTTCAATTTTTGAAGGACATATAACCAGAGGAATTCCAGGTGTTGAATGGACAACAGGTAATTTAGGACAGGGTTTATCTGCAGGCGTTGGAATGGCTTTAGCTGCCAAAATAACAGGAGATAATTATCATGTATTTGTTTTACATAGTGATGGAGAATCTCCAAAAGGTCAAATTGCTGAAGCACGAAGAACTGCTAAAAAAGAAAATTTAAACAATTTAACTGTATTAGTAGATTATAACGATATACAAATTTCTGGTAGAGCAAGAGATGTTTTGTATGTTGATATTGTTAAAGAATATGAATCTGCTGGCTGGAATATTATTGAAGTTGATGGCCACGATTATGAACAATTATTTAATGCTATTGAAGAAGCAAAAAATTATAAATTAGGCCCAACTGTTATTATCGCTAAAACAATTATTGGTAAAGGCGTTTCATTTATGGAAAATAGACATGAATATCATGGTGCTCCATTAAAAGAAGATGAATTAGATAAAGCCTTAAAAGAATTAGGATTAGAAAACGATATAGAAAAATATAAAGAAATGAGAAAAAATTTACCATTATTAAGGGAAAAATTAAATTTTGAAGATTATGTGGTTACTGCTGAACCAGGTACTCCTATTGTTTATACAAAAGATGATAAAATTGATAACAGAGGCGCTTTTGGAAATGCTATTGCTGATCTCGCTAAAGTTAACAAAGGAAAAGTTCCTATTGTAGCAGTTGATTGTGATTTAAAGCCTTCTGTTAAATTAGGAAAATTTGAAAAAGTAAGCCCAGAAACATATGTACAGATCGGCATTCAAGAACACAACGCAGCTACTATTGCAGGTGCTATGTCTGTTTGTGGCGTCGTTCCTTTCTTTGCAGATTTTGGTGTATTTGGACTCGATGAAACATTTAACCAACAAAGATTAAACGATATTAATCATACAAATCTAAAAACAGCAGTTACACATTGTGGAATTGATATTGGTGAAGATGGAAAAACTCATCATGAAATTAATTATATTGGCATCGTAAGAAGCTTCTTCGACACAAAATTAATAGTACCTGCAGATCCAAACCAAACAGATAAAGCCGTTAGATTTGCAGCATCAACATTGGGAAATGTTGTAATTGCTATGGGTAGATCAAAAATCCCTGTAATATTAGATGAAAATGGAAATCCATTCTTTGGCGAAAATTACGAATTTGAATATGGAAAAATGGATGTCCTCAGAAAAGGTGAAAAAGTAACTATTTTAACTCATGGAAGTGTAGCATATAAGGCTGTTAAGGTTGCAGACAAATTAAAAGAAGAAGGTATAAACATCACAGTTATTAACGTTTCTGCTCCATTAGAATTTAATGCTGCAAAAATAAGCGAATATATAGATAACTCACATGTAATCATATATGAAGACCATAACAAATATAACGGTTTAATAGTAGAATTTTCAAAATCAGTAGTAAAAAATAAATTAAATCCTCTAACTGTTGAATCACTAGGTGTAGATAATTACTCACCATCTGGAAATAATGCTTCATTATTTAAAATCTTTAAATTAGATGAAGAATCGTTATATTCAATTGTTAAGGAGAAAATAAATGAATGATTATGAGAGAAAAATTGTAAAAAAGGTTAAAAAAATTATTGGTATTGATAATATCGATGAAGAGCTTCTTTTTGAAGCTCTTTGTCATTCTTCTTATTCAAATGATTATACTTCTAAAGGACGAAAAATAAATTCTAATGAAAGACTTGAATTTCTTGGGGATTCTGTATTAAATTTAATAATTGCCGAACATTTATTTTTAAATTATAATTTGAATGAAGGAGATATGGCCAGAGTTCGTGCAACTGTTGGTAGTGAGTTAATATTATTTGAAGCAGCTAAAAAATTAAATTTGGGTAATTATATTTTACTCAGTAAAAACGAGGAAAGATTTGGTGGAAGAGAAAAACATTCGATAATATCAGATCTTTTTGAAGCGATATTGGGTGCAATATACTTATCCTTGGGTTTTGAGAAAGCAAAAGATTTTGCATTAAAAAATTTAAATCCTTATATAAAAGAAGCAATAGCTGGAAAATTATTCCTAGATTATAAAACACGACTTCAAGAATTAACCCAGAAAGATCTTAAAATAAGGCCTGAATATAAATTAATAAGGCAAGAAGGGCCGCCACACAATAGAACATTTATAATTGAAGCTAAAATAAATGGAAAAACATATGGAAGAGGCATAGGGAAATCTAAAAAAATAGCAGAACAGCTTGCTGCAAGAGAAGCATGCGAAAGATTTAGTGGTGAGATGAATGAAAAATAAGATACATTTCGTAAAAATGAGAGATACTAAATCTATATCTTTAACTGGTAATTATTGTTATCTTAATTGTAAGCATTGCAATAAACATTATCTTGAAAACATGGCAACAATTAATGATATAGATTCTTTATCTGATAAGACTTCTTTACTATTAAGTGGCGGAATGAATAGTGAAATAAAAGTTCCTGTATATAAATTTGTTGAGAAATTAAAAGCCTATAAGGAAAGATATAAATTCAAGTATAATCTTCATACAGGCTTTATGAATTATGATGAACTATTAAAAATTAAAGATATAAGTGATGCTATTTCTTTTGATTTAGTTGGAAATAGAGAAACTATGTTATATGTCTATGGTATTGATAAATTTGATGAAATGTGGAAAACATTCCATACATTACTTGAACTGAAATTTAACGTTAAACCGCATATTACTATTGGACTTAACGGCGGTAAATTAACCCATGAATATGATGCTATAAACAAACTAAAAAGTTACGATAATATAGATGAGATTATTTTCCTGGTTTTTATTCCTACAAAAGGATCATATTTTGAAAACGAATCTCCACCATCAATTGATGAAGTATATAATATCTTCAAATATACAAAAGATAAATTCCCTCATATTAAACTCACTCTCGGTTGTATGCATCCAAAGGGAAAATATAGAAAAGATTTACAGGAAAAACTATTATTTATAAGTGATAAAATAGTTCAACCTGTTAAACACACTGTTGATTTGGCAGAAAATTTAAATTTTGAAATAACATGGAGCTATGAATGTTGCGTGTTTTAGGAGGTAATTGAAATGGTTAAAAAGAATATTTTAGATTTTAGTTATGATGAATTAATTGAAGAATTCAAAAATATAAAATTACAAAAATTTAGAGTAGATCAGGTATTAGACTGGATATTCAAGAAACATGTTTTTGATTTTTTTGAAATGACAAATCTTTCTAAATCTCAGAGAGAATTATTAGATGAACATTTTTATATCTATATTCCCGAACCAATAGATATTCAGGAATCAAAGAAAGATGGTACTACTAAATTTCTCTGGAAATTAGAAGATGGAAAAACTATTGAATCAGTATTACTTTTCTATCCAAATAGAGTTTCATCATGTATTTCAACGCAAGTAGGTTGTGCTCTAAAGTGTAAATTTTGTTCTACAGGTGCAAGTGGCTTTGAAAGAAATCTTAGTGCTGGTGAAATAGTCGCTCAGGTTTTAGCTATAGAAAAATTAAAAGATGTAAATATAAACAATATTGTTTTAATGGGGATGGGAGAACCATTATTAAATTATGACAATGTTTTAAAAGCTATTAGAAATTGGAATAATAAAAAGATGAAAAACCTTGGTGCAAGAAGAATTACAATTTCAACAGCTGGCATTGCAGATAAGATCGAAGAATTGGCAAATTTTGATATGGATATAAGACTTTCTGTTTCTTTACATGCACCAAACAATTATATAAGAGACCAAATAATGCCTATCAATGCAAAATATCCAATAGAAGAAGTTATTCAATCTTGTAAAATTTACCAAGAGAAAACCAAAAACAGGGTTACTATTGAATATATTGCAATAAAAGGTTTAAATGATGAAGAAAAGCATGCTGAAGAGTTAGCAGAATTGTTGAAAGGATTAAAGGTTATGGTTAATATTATACCAGTAAACCCAAATCCTGCAGGTTACGAAAGACCATCAAAGAGATTTTTAACAAATTTCGTGAATAAACTAAAAGAACTTGGAATTGAAGCTACCTTACGTGTTGAAAAGGGTACTGATATTGATGCAGCATGTGGACAATTAAAGTTAAGGAAAAAGGGTATAAAATTAAAATGAAAGATTTAAAGAAAATAATGAAAAAGCTGACTTACAATACAATTATGTTTATTTTAGGAGCAATTTCAGGAGGATTAATTTTGCTCCTATCTGTGTTTGTTTTTGTAAATAGCTCTTCATATGTTATTGTACCTGAAGTTAAAGGAGAAAGCAAAGATACTGCTATTAAAGCTTTAAAAGAAATTGGATTAATCCCCTTAATTCAAGGAATTGGAAATAAAGTACTATACACAGAACCTTCTGCAGGGGAACGGGTAAAAAAGGGACGACATATTTTTGTTCAATTGGGAAAGATAGAGTCGCTCAAGGTTCCTGATTTAATTGGCGTTCCTGTGGAAGTTGCTGAACAATTCCTCACTTCTTATAATTTAAATTATAAAATAATAAAAATTTATAACTCTGATGAAAAAATCGAAACAGTCATAGACATGGATCCAAAACCTGGAACTATTGTTGAAAAAAGAGATACAATATTATTAAAAATATCATCTTCGGAGGTGAATAAGTGAAGATAGAAAAAGGAATAGTGACTCGATTTCATTCAAATACGTTGGAATTAATAGACCTGAATACCAGAGAAAAAATTACTGCTTTTTTAAGAGGAAAATTTAAATTACAAAAAATAACTCCAATAGTTGGTGATTATGTAGAATATTCAATAGAAAATGGCACCGCAAAAATAGAAAATATCCTGCCAAGAAAAAATTTGCTATATAGGCCAAAAATAGCAAATGTAGATCAAACTGTTTTAGTTACATGTTTAAAAAGCCCTAAAGTGGATTATTTAATAATAGACAAATTTCTTGTTCAAGTTGAAAAAAATAATCTGGATTGTGTTATAGTATTAAATAAAGTAGATTTATTGGAAAAAGATGAAATTGACGAGTTTTTAAAAATATATTCTCCTTTATACCCTGTTGTTTTAACAAGTGCTAAAAAGAAGATTGGAATAGAAGAAATTAAACCTTATCTGAAAAATAAGATTTCCACATTTGCCGGAATGTCTGGTGTTGGAAAATCTTCTCTATTAAATGCTATTAATCCTGGGCTTAAATTAAGAGTTGGAGAAATCTCTGAAAAACTTCAGAGAGGAAAACATACTACAACCTATACAGAATTATTGAAATTTGATTTTGGAGGATTTGTAGCTGATACACCAGGTTTCGCTGCATTTGAAGTTTATGATTTTGAACCCGATAAACTTCAAAATTTCTTTGTTGAATTCCATGAACATTCTATGTATTGTGCTTTTAATGATTGTGTTCATATCAATGAACCACATTGCGGAGTTAAAGACGCCGTTGAAAATGGAGAAATTTCAGAAATTAGATATAAAAATTATTTGAAGATATATAATGAGGTAAGCGAATATCAAAAAAAGACAAGGAGGAAAAGATGGAAATGAAAATTTATCCTTCAATTTTAGCTGCTGATTTTTCAAAATTAGGAGAAGAGATTAAAAATGTAGAAAATAATATAGAAGGTATTCATTTAGATATCATGGATGGGCTTTTTGTTCCAAATATTTCTTTTGGAACACCTATAATAAAATCTGTTAGAAATATAACTGAAAAATACCTCGATGCACATTTAATGATTATAGATCCTGATAGATATATTGAAGATTACGCTAAAATGGGTGTAAATGGAATTACTGTTCATTATGAAGCTGTTACACACTTACACAGAACAATTTCAAAAATAAAAGATATGGGATGTGATGCTGGAGTTTCTTTAAATCCACATACACCTGTATTTCTACTGGAAGAAATATTGCCATTCGTTGATAGAATTCTGATAATGAGTGTTAATCCCGGTTTTACAGGTCAAAAATTTATTCCAGAAACATTAAATAAAATTAAAAAACTAAAAAATATGATTGATGAAAAAGGAGTAAATGTAGCTATTGAAGTTGATGGTGGTGTTGGATTAAAAAACATTAGAGACTTATATAATTCTGGTGCAACTGAATTTGTTGTAGGTGCTGGTGTGTTTCATCAGGAAAATCCTTCAGAAGCAGCAAAAAAATTAAAAGAGGTTGGTTTGGGAATATGACGATATATCTGGCGACAAATAATAAGCATAAATTAAAAGAAGTTACTGAAATTAAACCGGATAAATTTGAAATCAAAGGGATGTTTGAAATATTAAAAAATTTTGAAGTTAACGAAGATGGGAAAACATTTATAGAAAATTCTATAAAAAAAGCCATTGAAACTGCTCGAGTTTTAAGAACTCCTGTAATCGCTGATGATTCTGGACTTGAAATAGAGATATTAAATGGATTCCCAGGAGTATATTCTGCTCGATTTATGGAAAATAAAACATATATAGAAAAAATGAAATACATATTGAAAAAATTAGAAAATGTCCCTTTTGAAAAAAGAAATGCACGTTTTGTATGTGCAGCAACATATTACGATCCTAAAAATAATATACTTTTTTCCGTTGAAGGTGAAGTAAAAGGGAAAATAGCATATTCAATACTCGGAAAACATGGCTTTGGCTATGATCCTATATTTATCCCTGAAGGTGAAACTCTAACATTTGGGCAATTAGGAAAAGAAGTTAAAAACACAATTAGTCATAGAAAACGTGCTTTTCAAAAACTTTTTTCTATATTGCTCAATATTCCGAAATTAGAAATCATTTCTTAAAGTTTTTAACTTATTGTTTTCTTGACTTTTAATGATTTTTCTGGTAATATATATTTCGGTTGCGAAGGGAAATGTGACCAAATTTGCCCCCATCGTCTAGCGGCCTAGGACATTGGCCTTTCACGCCAAAGGCACGGGTTCAAATCCCGTTGGGGGCGCCAGAAACGAGTGGGTGCTTAGCTCAGCTGGGAGAGCGTCTGCCTTACAAGCAGAAGGTCGTAGGTTCGATCCCTGCAGCACCCACCATTTTATTAGATGGCCAGGTAGCTCAGTTGGTAGAGCACTGGACTGAAAATCCAGGTGTCGACAGTTCGATTCTGTCCCTGGCCACCACAAAAACTCCCCGGTTTTTCGGGGAGTTTTTTGTTTATATCTTATTACTTTATCTTATTACTTTGATAGATTTTTATGTTTACAATAAAGAAGCTGGCTAATTACAGCCAGCTTCTTATTTATTCTACAAGATATATTTTTGCTTCTCCAGGATTTAGATTTATATTTAACCATGCTCCTTCATCCCATTTAAAATCACATCTTCTATAATTTTCAAGCAATAAACTTATCTTATGATGGCCTCTCCATGTATGATAACCAAGATCAAATCCAAAATTTACAGCTTTATCGAAATTCAAATTTACTGGAATTAATAGTCCTTTTTCACCATTCCAATAGAAAATAGAAAATACTTTATCCATATGTTCTGTATATCTATAATGACTGATATTGCTTATCAAATCTACATATTCCTTTTTTATTTTCCCTAATACTGTTAATAGTTTTACCATATGTTTGTCTACATCCCAATGTAATGCGTAATAATCAAAAAATGCTAATTTACCATAGAATTGATCTGTAGGTTTTAAATATTTATATCTTTCTTCTTCTGGTTTTTCAAAATCAAGTCCTAAATTCATTGGTTGCTTTTCAAATATTTCACTTCCTGAGTTGATTACGGTTAAACCATTTGGCATAAATGTATTCACAACTGCTGAAAGTTTTGCAAATACTTCTCCACCATCTCTTGTTACTGCTCTTGGTGAGTCTGGAGTTTCTGCAGTAGCCATTGATGGAACTTCCAATTTTGGCATTATATCTCTAACTGTTTTTATAAACCAACTTTCTTTATGTCTTGGCTCTGCCCACCATGTATTACCTAAAATTGCATCATATCCGCTCAATTTCGCCTTTTTATGATTATCCATAGAAAGCTCTTCAGCAATAATAGCAAATGATGGATCATAATTTTTAGCGTTAGATATTATTCTATGTTCCAATTCTTTTGGTAAAGCATGACCCATATCTAATCTTGCACCATCAATTCCATAATTTTTTTGGAAATAAGGCATTATATTTGCTATCATACTCCATAATTCTTCATTTTTTACTTTACCAGGGAAATTACTTGATTTAACGACATCATATAATACATATGGTGGTTGTTCTTCGGGGTTTTCTAAATATTTTTCTGATTCCATTGGATGGCTTAAGAATAATCTTAAGAAAGTTACATCATCCCATGTTGGTTGTGGATCGTTAATCCAATCGGAAAATCCTGGAACTGTAATTATTTTAAATTCCTTTACTATTTCTTCTAAGAAATCTGGATTGTTTTTATTTTTCTTTACAAAGTTTTCCCATTTTTGAGGATCTGTAATATTAGGTGCCCATCTAAATTTTTTCAAATGTTTTTTTACTTCTGGATTTGAATACAGTATAGGCAAATTTTCTGTTGATGGTTGTTCAAAATCCAATTCTTCTATTTTTGGTGGTTTATATGATGATAATTCATTTATATCAATCCAATAGAACCAATCAGGATGTTCTAATATTAAATTGTTATCTCTTGACGCTGTTCTTGGAATAAAGTCTAAGATAACTCTCATTCCCATCATATGCGCAGCTTCTACAAACGCTGAAAATTCTTGATCTGCATTAAATCCTTCTAATAATGGATCGTGATAATCCTTTTCCACATGGTGAAAACTTTTTACTGCATATGGTGAACCTACTTCACCTTTTTTAAATTTATTGCTTGATTGAGTAATAGGAAGTAAATAAATAGCATTTACATTGAATTTTTTTAAATAAGGCAATAGTGCGATCATTTTTAAAAACGTTCCACTCTCTCTATAGCCTAAATCGTCATCTGGTTTAAAATAAGCAGCATTTACATCGTGTTGATAAGCTGCTGTCATTCTTACATGAGCGCTATATATAATTGATTTTTTTAACCATTCTGTTGTTTTTTCATTGGTTGTAAAAGATAGTGGCTTTGAATAATCATTTGTTTCATCATTGTTTTTCATAATGCCTTCTACTATCTTTGTAAAATATTCATAGGGATTAACAACAAATGTTCTTCCCTTTAATCTTACAGTTCCCTCATAATCATCCGGCATCCATCTTTTTGGAACGGCATAATTTGTTTTCCCCTTTTCAACATTCTTTTTTAAATGTTCGTATACATTTTTTAAATTTTTCATTAAAAACCCTCCCACCAGAATATATAAAAATGGCGGAGGCGGTGGGACTCGAACCCACACGAGGGTGTAACCCTCACCGGTTTTCGAGACCGGCTCCTTAGCCAATTCGGAACACGCCTCCGTTTGTAAATATATTTTAACAAAAGTAAGTTATTTAATTTTGAAGCTTTAATTAAATTTAAAAGCATATTTATCTAAAAACATATTTATTTGACTTCAAAAACCAAAAATCACTTAATTTAATGTTTGAAATTTTTTTCATATTTATTATAATATATTTTGTTTAATATTTCAATATCCTGGAGGTATATTATGGAAGAAAAAGAAATTGTTAAAAAAAATAAAATTAGAGAACCTCTCCTTTTTTTAATTCTTTCATCAGCAATATTTTTACCTGTAATGAATTATATGGGGGTTAGTAATTTTTTTAAAACATTAATGTCTACAGCTCATGATTTGTTATTAAATACTGTGTTTTTTATTATGGCTGTGGCTGTTTTAACAAGTGCATTTGGTAATGTTCTTTCAGAATTTGGTGTTGTCTACTTATTAAACAAACTTCTTTCAAAATTAATGAAACCATTATATAACTTACCCGGAGCTTCTGCTCTTGGAATATTAACTACCTATTTATCAGATAATCCTGCTATTTTATCTTTGGCACAAGATAAACAATTCACAAAATATTTTGAAAAATGGCAAATCCCATTATTATGTAATTTAGGAACATCCTTCGGAATGGGATTAATTGTTACAACATTTATGATAGCTCAATCATCTGCAATGGGAGAAAATCTATTTTTTCCTGTTTTACTTGGAAATTTCGGAGCCGTTATCGGAAGTATTATTAGCGTTAGAATATTTTCATATTATACTAAAAAACATTATAAGAATATAAAACATGTTGATCACCCAGAAGATATAGAATACTGGAATGCTACGAAAGGTAGTGTTATTTCCAGATTAATCGATGGATTATTAGAAGGTGGAAAGATTGGTGTTGATTTAGGATTATCCATTATACCAGGTGTTTTAATTATAAGTACAATAGTTATGATGTTTACAAACGGTCCAAAAGATCCTTCAATAGGTTATCAAGGACTTCCATATGAAGGTGTTCCAATTTTACAATGGATAGGTGCAAAACTAGATTTTATATTAAACTTTCTTTTTGGTTTTAAATCTCCAAAGTTAATTGCATTTCCATTAACTTCTTTAGGATCAACTGGTGCTGCATTAGCCTTAATTCCTAAATTTATAGAAACTAAATCTATTACTCCTAATGATATAGCTGTTTTAACTGCAATTGGGATGACATGGAGTGGTTATTTATCCACTCATATTGCCATGATGGATTCTTTAAAGGCCAGGAAATTAGCAAGTAAAGCCATTCTTTCCCACACAGTTGCAGGTATTATTGCTGGATTTATAACTCATTTATTATACATTCTTTTTTTCTGAATGCTTGCTTTCAATAGCTTTCATTATTACAAAAGCAATTAAAGCAAATATAAAGAATATTAATAGCATTACCGAAATACCCTGTAGAGCTTCTATAATGGTTCTTAAAATTTCAAGAGTCCATCTTTCTGGCGTCAGAGAGATGGCTTTTTGTATTATTTCTCCACCTTCTCTTGCTACTTCTGAAACTCCAAAATATCTTTCTATTTCCCAAATTCTTACACCAGAAGATATTCCTGTAATGTAGATTGCAAATATTAAATATTTTCTCCATGCGTCACTAATTGGATCATTTATAATTTTTTCAAGAATCTTTTTTATTGGTGAATTAAAAACCTTTGCAATGATCCAGGATATCAATATAGATACAATAAATATAGAAAATAGAAATAAAAACGGCATAATTTCACCCCCCATTTTAATTATACACCCTTTCAATGTAAATTCTTCTTTGAGAATGAATTAAATTTTTCTTTCTATTACCGTAATTAAATTGTAACTTTAAATTTTCCACCTTCTCACATTTTGTTCAATAGAATTCATGAAAAAAAAGAATTTTTATAGTATACTAGACTTGTATTTTTATGTTAATTCATTAAACATTGATGAATAGAAGTAATATCTACAGATTGTAGTAAAATACAGATTACTATAATCTGAGTATATTTTGTTTTTTATCTAATATTCTATAAATTTCTTTATTCCTCACCGGAGGTTAAACAACTTGTTGTTTATTTATCTTTAGTTTTGATTTCAATTTTCTTTATTCCTCACCGGAGGTTAAACAACTTGTTGTTTATTTATCTTTAGTTTTGATTTCAATTTTCTTTATTCCTCACCGGAGGTTAAACAACTTGTTGTTTATTTATCTTTAGTTTTGATTTCAATTTTCTTTATTCCTCACCGGAGGTTAAACAACTTGTTGTTTATTTATCTTTAGTTTTGATTTCAATTTTCTTTATTCCTCACCGGAGGTTAAACAACTTGTTGTTTATTTATCTTTAGTTTTGATTTCAATTTTCTTTATTCCTCACCGGAGGTTAAACAACTTGTTGTTTATTTATCTTTAGTTTTGATTTCAATTTTCTTTATTCCTCACCGGAGGTTAAACAACTTGTTGTTTATTTATCTTTAGTTTTGATTTCAATTTTCTTTATTCCTCACCGGAGGTTAAACAACTTGTTGTTTATTTATCTTTAGTTTTGATTTCAATTTTCTTTATTCCTCACCGGAGGTTAAACAACTTGTTGTTTATTTATCTTTAGTTTTGATTTCAATTTTCTTTATTCCTCACCGGAGGTGTGTACATGTTTGACAATATCCAAAAAAAATTGGCAAAAGCTTTTAAATCATTAAAAGGGCAAGGAAAATTATCTGAAAAAAATATAAAAGACGCAGTTAGAACTGTTAAAATGTCCTTATTAGAAGCAGATGTAAACTATAAAGTTGTTAAAGAATTTATCGAAAAAGTAAGGGAAAAAGCGCTTGGAAAAGAGGTTTTAGAAAGTTTAACACCAGACCAAGAATTTATTAGAATTGTTAGAGATGAGTTAATTGAATTGATGGGTGGTAATGAAAAACCTAAATTAAATATTTCAAAAAGACCTGGTTATATTATGTTAGTTGGGTTGCAGGGAAGCGGTAAAACCACTCACGCTGCTAAATTAGCTAATTATTTCAAAAAACAGGGTAAAGCTCCTTTATTGGTTGCAGCAGACACATACAGACCTGCAGCTATTGACCAACTAGTTCAATTAGGTGATCAAATAGGAGTTCCAGTATTTACTGGTGATAGAAAAAATGCTGTCAAAATAGTTAAAGAAGCTATGAACTATGCCGAAAAACTTTTACATGATATTGTTATATTAGATACCGCAGGAAGACTACATATAGATGAACAAATGATGCAAGAATTGGAAGAAATTAAAAAGATAGCTCAACCAGAAGAAATTTTAATGGTTGTAGACGCAATGATTGGTCAGGATGCTGTTAATTCTGCTAAAGAATTTAATAATAGGCTTGAACTAGATGGTTTTATTGTCACAAAACTTGATGGTGATGCTCGTGGTGGAGTTATCATATCGATCAGGCAAATTACCCAAAAACCTGTCAAATTCGTTGGTATTGGAGAAAAGGTTAATGATTTAGAGTTATTCTATCCTGAAAGATACGCAAGTAGAATATTAGGAATGGGCGATGTTCTATCACTTATCGAAAAAGTCGAATCTGAAATCGACAAAGAAAAAGCTGAAGAATCAGCAAATAAGTTTTTAGAAGGAAAATTTGATCTTAATGATTTTCTCGAACAAATTAAACAAATTAGGAAACTTGGTCCTTTATCTAAAATTTTAGAAATGATACCAGGTGTTCCAAAAGAGGGTATAGATGTAAACAAAAGTGAAGCAGAATTGAAAAAAATAGAAGCTATAATTAATTCGATGACAAAAGATGAAAGAAAAAAACCAAGAATATTAAATTATTCAAGAAAACAAAGAATCGCTAAAGGTAGTGGAACTACTTTGCAAGATATAAATAAATTGATCAAGTCATATGAACAAATGAAAAAAATGATGAAACAAGTGAAAAAGATGAAAAATAAAAAATCGTTATTTGGAAAAATGCCGTTTGGATTTTAATAAAAACATTATATAAAAAACTAAAAATCTTAGGAGGTGTATTATTAGCATGGTTAAAATCAGATTAAACAGAATGGGAAGAAGACACAGACCTTTTTACAGGATTGTAGTAGTTGATTCAAGAGAAAAGAGAAGTGGTAAATACATAGAATCATTAGGTTTTTATGATCCACTAAGAGAAAATGATACATTCCAGGTAAATATTGAAAAAGCTGTAGAATGGATCTTAAAAGGCGCTCAACCAACAGAAACTGCAAGAACAATTTTATCCAAAGCTGGAGTTATGAAAAGAGTTCATGAAATAAAATTTGAAAAGAAAGCTTAATGCCAGGAGGCATATGAATGAAAGAATTATTAGAGAACATTATTAAAGGAATTGTTAAAAATCCTGATTTAGTAAAAATTGTAGAATACACAAATGATGATGAGATTGTTTTTGAAATTCATGTTGATCCACATGATGTAGGGCAAATAATAGGAAAAGATGGAAGAACAATTAAATCAATAAACACACTATTAACCGCAGCTAAAAAAGATGAGAATACAAAATTTTTATTAAAGGTAATCAGGTGATAGAATGAAGAGGTTAGATGACCTCTTGAAAGATAGAGTAGCGATAGGGAAAATTTCTAATACTCATGGTTTAAATGGAGAATTGAAACTTTTTCCTTTTACAAACGAAAAAAAAGTTTTTAATAATTTAATAGATGTATTGCTTTATAATCCTAAAACAAAAAGATTCTTATATGCTAAATTTGATTCTATAAGAAAAGCAAATAAAATATATATTGTAAAAATATACGGTGTTGAAAACATATCCTCCGCACAAAGATATAAAGATTTTGTTGTTTATGTATCAAAAGATGTTCTTCCAGAATTAGATAATTCAGAATTCTATTATTTTCAATTACTGGAAAAAAAGGTTTTCTATGAGGATGGTACATACATTGGAAAAATAGTAGATATTTTAGAAACAGGATCAAACGATGTATTAATCATCGAAAAAGAAATAGATAGATTTAATAAATCTGAAATTCTTTATCCTCTTATAAAAGAAAATATTATTAAGTTTAATAAAGAAGAAGAAGACATAGTTGTTAAGAGATTGGAATGGTATGAAGATGACACCGAAGATAGAGATTGATGTAGTAACAATATTCCCTGAAATGTTTGAAGCTATAACGAAATATGGCGTTTTATCAAGAGCTATCAAAGAAAATATAGTTGCATTTAAAGCACATAATTTAAGAGATTACACCAGAGATAAACATAGGGTTACAGACCTATATGCATATGGTGGCGGCCCAGGGATGGTAATGAAACCTGAACCTTTTTTCGATTTTTATGATTATTATATCGAGAAAAAAGAAAAAAAACCTTATGTGATTATGCCATCTCCACAAGGAAAGCCTTTTGATTCTACAGATGCAGAAAGATTAGCAAAAAAAAGAAATATCGTATTTTTTTGCGGAAGATACGAAGGCATTGATGAAAGAGTTATGAATTTAGTTGATGAAGAATTCTCAATAGGTGACTTTGTAGTGACTGGTGGGGAATTACCTTCTATGTTAATGATTGATGCTTTATGTAGATTTGTCCCTGGAGTAGTTGGTGATATAAACAGTGTAAAAAACGATTCATTTTATAATCAATTACTTGATCACCCACATTATACAAAACCCAGAGAATTTAGAGGGATGAAAGTTCCAGAGGTTTTATTAAGTGGAAATCACAAAAAAATTGAAGAATATAGAAAAAAAGAAAGTATATTAAGAACTATCTTGAAACGTCCAGATTTATTTATCAAACATGATCTGGATGAAATGGAGAAAAAGGTTATTGTTAATATAATCAGGGAGCTGATTTTAAATGAGAAATAATGTTTATTTAGCTTTGATTCATTATCCAATATTAGGTAGAGAAGGACAGATTATTTCAACTGCTATAACAAATTTAGATATTCATGATATATCTAGATCATCGAGAACATATGATATAAAAAATTATTATATTGTTTCAAACCTCCCTGCTCAACAACAAATAGTAAAAAATGTGTTGAAATATTGGACTGAAGGTTTTGGAAAAGAATATAATCCTAATAGGCATGATGCTTTATCTATAGCAAAATTAAAACCTTATCTTGAAGATGTTATAGAAGATATTGAAAAAATAGAAGGTAAAAAACCTAAATTAATTTTTACTTCTGCTAAAATCAGAGAAAGAACTAAAACTTTTGAAGAAATTAGTAAAATAATTGTAGAAAATGATGATCCACATTTAATTTTATTTGGAACAGGATGGGGAATGCCTGAAGAAATTAGATTAATATGTGATTATGAGTTAGAACCTATCAGAGGAAATGCAGAATTTAATCATTTATCAGTTAGAGCTGCCGTTGCCATTACATTGGATAGGTTATTTGGAGAAAAATAATAAATAAAAATATTCTCAAGGAGGGTTTAACATGGATCAATACATTAGAGCCATTGAAAAAGAGTATATGAGAGAAGACATTCCAGAATTTAGACCTGGTGATACAGTAAGAGTTTATGTTAAAGTTGTTGAAGGTGGAAGAGAAAGAGTACAAGCTTATGAAGGTATCGTTATAAAAATAAGAGGTGGTGGATTAGGAAAAACTTTTACAGTTAGAAGAATTGGAGCTAATGGTATAGGTGTTGAAAGAATATTCCCTGTACACTCACCATCTATTGAAAAAATCCAGGTTGTTAGAAAAGGTAAAGTAAGAAGAGCTAAACTTTACTATTTAAGAAATGTAAGAGGTAAAATTAAGATCAAGGAGAGAAGGGACTGATCCTTTTTGTCTAATAACCTAAAAAACAAAATAAAAAAAGAAACTTACGAATGGATCAACGCCCTTATATATGCTGTTATATTTGGTACTATAATAAGGCTTTTTGTTTTCGAAACAATGATGGTTCCAACACCTTCAATGGTGCCTACCATACAGGTGTTGGACCGTTTGTTCATTGAAAAAATAACATATGATTACAATAAACCAAAAGTAGGAGATATAATAGTATTTTGGACACCTTTTGTTGATAAAACTGCCCAAAAACAGCTTGGGGCATTTGATAAATTTATGGATTTATTTGCACCAAAAGAATTTGATGGACATGTAAAATATGTAAAAAGATTGGTTGGTACTCCAGGAGATACTCTAGAATTAATACCAGATAGCAAAATTTGGGATAGAATTAAAAATGATAAAAATTTCAAAACACCATATTGGCTTCAAAAAGTAATAGACTATTATGGTGATGTTGATAAGTTACCTTCTAGTGTAAAGAATTCCGTAGCTCAACTTTATGTAAACGGAAAAATTCCTAAAGGATTTGAAGATAAGTATTATTATATTGATGGGATATTTGCTTCAAAAGACTATTATAAGTTTATGGCTTATCCAGAAAAATATAGCAGTGATATTTATAGAACTTATAATGAAATTAGAAAACCTATGTTTGATTTAGGGGCTTTTAGATATTATAATAAAAATCTCGACTATACAAAATATTATGAAAAATATTTAGCAAAACTTGATGTGGATAAAATTTTTATAGAAGAAAATGGAAGAGTAAAGATTGTTTTGCCTAAAGGATTCTACTTCTTTATGGGTGATAATACTACTGAAAGTTTTGATAGTAGATATTTTGGTATTGTCCCTGAAAGAAATATTATAGGAAGACCATTTTTAAGAATTTGGCCATATAACAGATTCGGTTCTGTAAAATAAACCAAAAACCGCCCTTAAATCGGGCGGTTTAAATATTGGCGGAGACGGTGGGACTCGAACCCACACGGGGCGTCAACCCCATCGGTTTTCAAGACCGACGCCTTAGCCAATTAGGCTACGTCTCCGAGGAGTATTATATCATATTAGGAGGTACTTGTCAATGAATTTTTTATTGAGACTTCTTGAAAAATATGAATTTTTTTTGAACGAAAATTCATATAATCAATTAAATAGATTTATTGAGTTAATAATAAATTACCCAGTTAACTTAACAGCAATAAAAGATTTTGAAGAAGCTTCAAAATCCCTGGTTATAGATAGTATTTATCCATTTATGAAATTCATAAATTTAAAAAATAATGCAAGTTTTTTAGATATTGGGACTGGTGGTGGTATACCAGGAATACCTTTATCAATTATTTTTCCTGAAGTAAATTTTACTCTATTAGATAGCATTGAAAAAAAAATAAAAGCTGTTAATTTTTTCTTAAAAGAATTAGGCTTAAAAAATGTTATTCCAGTTAATGAGCGGGTAGAAATTTTTTCAAAGAAAAATTTAGAACAGTTTGATTATGTTACTGCAAAAGCAGTTTCGAGAAGTGATGTATTATTAGAATATGCTGCTCCATTATTGAAGATAAACGGTCTATTGTTTTTATATAAAGGTCCTACTTATCGTTCAGAAGAAAGAGAGTACTTAAAAAAAGCTATGGAAAAAATCTATTTTGAAATCATCGAAGAACATTATTATGAACTATTTGGAAAAGAAAGACATTTTATTGTATTAAAGAAAACTGGAAAAACTCCTTCAAGTTTTCCAAGAAAAGTTGGAATGGCTTTAAAAAAACCATTGGGAGGTATTTGATGATACGTCTAATTGTTGATACATATCATATGGGATCATGGAATATGGCATGTGATTTAGCAATAGCAAAGCATGTTGGAAAGGGATATCAACCAACTACTATTAGATTATATGGATGGAGTTTACCAACATTGTCTTTAGGAAGATTTCAAAAAATGGAAGACATCGATTTAGATTTTTTAAGAAATAACAACATTGATATAGTCAGAAGGCCTACTGGAGGAAGAGCTGTATTACATCATAAAGAAATTACGTATTTATTTTCTGCATCTACAAATCATCCATTACTTCCCAAAAGCGTAATTGGAAGTTATAAAGTTATTGCTGAAGCATTAATAAAAAGTCTGAATTATCTAAATATTCAATGTGATGTGGAAAAGAATAAAAATAAGCATTTAAACACTCCTGCATGCTATGATGCACCGTCTATATATGAAATTACAATAGACAAAAAAAAGTTTATTGGAAGTGCCCAATATAGAAATGAATATTATATTTTGCAACATGGTGCTATACCAATAGAGTTCCCGCTAAAAAATTATGTTAATAGCTTCAAATTAGACAAAGATAAAAAAGAAAAATTATTTAATCATCTTAAAAATAAAGTTATTGATATAAAATCTGTTTTAAATAGAACAATTTCTTTCGAAGAATTGGCTGAAGCATTAAAAGTTGGTTTTTATGAAGTTTTTAATGAAGAAGTTGTTATTGGAGAACTTTCTGATTCAGAATATGATTTAACAAAGAAAATTGTTGAAAAATTTGATATTGATATTGAAAACTTATAAATCCCGTTTTAAACGGGATTTTTTATTTTAATATAAAATGCTTTTTTTGTTAAACAAAAATGTTAGTATTAGTAACATTTATAGTTTATCATACTTTCATAATAATTAACCTTTATTGGGAGGGAGAAAGATGGAAGTTAATGATTTAATTAGGAAAGCCGCTCAAAAATTAGAAACTCCATTTTTAGTATTGGATATTGATCAGGTCAAAAAAAATTATATCAGATTGAAAGAATCGATGAAAAATGTTGAGATTTTTTATGCTGTAAAAGCTAATTCTCATATTGAAATTTTAAAAGCATTAATAGATTTAGGGTCATCTTTTGACGTAGCTTCTGTTGGGGAAATTAATAAATTATTATCTTTAGGAGTTAGCCCTAAAAAAATGAGCTTTGGTAATCCAATAAAAAAAGAAAAAGATATAGCTTATGCATGGGATGTTGGTATTGAGTATTTTTCTGTAGACAGTGAAATGGAAGTTGAAAAAGTTGCAAGAAATGCTCCCGGCTCAAAAGTATATGCAAGAATAGCCACCAGTTCGTCTGATAGTGACTGGCCTTTATCTGGAAAATTTGGAACTGACATAGATCATGTTATAACTATTTTAAATTGGGCAAATAGACACGGTTTAAAACCTTATGGAGTAAGTTTTCATGTTGGATCGCAATCATATAATAAATATAAATGGCAACAAGCTATTCTTGAAGCAAGTGTTGTGTTTAATAAACTTTCAAAGAACGGTATTGAATTAAAAATGCTCAATCTTGGAGGAGGAATACCTGTCCAACACACCAAACCAATTCCAACCGTTGAAGAAATTGGAAAAGTAGTAGATGATTCTATTAAAGAATATCTATGGAAACATAAAAACTTAATGATTGTTACAGAACCAGGAAGATCTATGGTTGGAGATGCCGGGATACTCGTTTCAAAGGTTATTTTAAAAAGCCGTAAAGGATCAAAAAAATGGATTTATCTGGACGTTGGTGTGTTCCATGGTTTAATGGAAACAATAGAGAATTTTCAATATGAAATTCAAGTTGAAGGAAAAAATTATGATAATACTGATGTTTTTACTTTAGCAGGTCCAACATGTGATAGCGTTGATACTATTTATGAAGACCATATTTTGCCTGCTGATATTGATTATAATGATATTGTTTATTTTATTAATGCTGGTGCATATACGGTTGAATATGCAGCTCATTTCAACGGTATAGAACCTCCAAAGGTATATACTATGGATGAATTAAAAGAAATTTTAAATTATAATGATTAAAAAATTTAATAGAAACACTTATCAGCTCCCGGACTTTTCCGGGAGCTTTAGTTTGTAGACAAACTAAATATTTAAAAATAAAGATTTTTATTTTTTGTATTTATTCTTTCGCGATACGAATAATATACATTAATAATAAATAAAAAGATTTTTATTAAAAGTCTTCATTAAAATATAATTTTTAAATTTTCGCAAAGCGAAAGGAGTTTTTATTTATTTGAACATTATAGAATTCTTGTAATATACCTCTGATATAATAAGAAAAAGAGGTGATTTCTATGGTAAGGAAAGATGCTTATTTGTTGTTAAGAGAATTTGATAAGAAACATTATATTCCTCAAAAATCATTCGAATATTTTAATGAAATATATTCTAATCAGGATATGGCTTTATTAAAAAATTTGGTATGGGGAACTATTAGAAACCTAGTAAAAATAGATTTTTATTTAAAAAAATTAATTAAAAATTATAAAAATACTCCTCCTGCTTCAAAATGGATTCTCAGATTGGGAGCTTATCAAATTCTTAATGACTTTAAACCTTATGTTGCTGTCAATGAAACCGTGAAAGTAGCAAAAAACAGAAAAGTTAGAGGTTTTGTTAATGCTACTTTGAAAAATCTTTTAATGAAAAAAGATGAGATTAATTTACCTGAGTGGATCGAATATTCTATACCAAAATGGTTATATGATTATATGATTGAAGTTTTTCCAGAAGATTATGTTAAAGATTTTATGAAAAAAAGTTATTCAATTAATCCTCTCACTTTAAGAACAAATACATTAAAAATCACAAGAGAAGAGTTGTTTGAGAAACTAAATGACGATTACGATGTAGAACTTTCATCACATTCTCCTTTAGGAATTATTGTAAAAAATCCAAAATCTCCTATAGAAGTTAGTGAGTTTTATAAAAGTGGATTATTTTATATACAACATGAAAGTTCTCAGATAATTCCTTTAATTTTAAATCCTGATCCTGGAGAAAAGGTTTTGGATATGTGTTCTGCACCTGGTGGGAAGACCACTGAATTAGCCCAAATAATGAAAAATAGTGGAGAAATTATGGCTCTGGATATAGATATCGATAGATTGGAATTAGTAAAAAATAACGCTAAAAGATTGGGAATAAATATTATACAAACAAAATTAATTTCTGGAATTGAATATAATGACGAAAAATATGATAAAATACTAATTGATGCCCCTTGCACATCATTAGGAACATCATCAATACACCCTGAAGTATTGCATAGAGTATCTAAAAAAGATTTTAATACTTACTCTGATATTCAGAAACAATTATTAGATAATGCTATTAATAATTTAATAAAAGAGAATGGAACTATTGTCTATTCTACATGTACTATTTCCAGAGAAGAAAATACCTTAAATATGAAGCATATTTCTGAAAAATATTCAAACGTTGAGTTTGAAGAAATAGATTTAGGAAAATTTGGAATTAAAAGTTACTTTGATGGTTTTGGATATTATTTTTATCCTGATGAAACGTTAATTCCTTTTTATGTGGCAAAAATAAAAATTAATTAAAAAGAAAGGGGATAAATATGGGAAAGATAGCAATCATCACAACAGGCGGCACTATAGCAATGGTTCACGATCCTTTACTTGGTGTTATCCCTTCTGAGGAGCGAAACAAACATTTAAACGATATTCCAGAATTACGAAATATTGCAGAAACTGAATTAATTGAATTTACCAATATTCCAAGCCCACATATGACTCCAAAAATTATGTTTGAACTTTCAAAATTTGTTAAAAAAGTTATTTCAAGAGATGATATCGATGGTGTTGTAATTACACATGGAACCGATACTTTAGAAGAAACTGCATATTTTCTAGAACTTGTTTTAAATGAAAAAAAACCTATTGTTCTAACTGCAGCTATGAGAAATTGGAATGAACCAAGCACTGATGGCCCTGCTAATTTAATTTCATCCGTAAGGGTTGCGTCTTCTAAAAAAGCTATTAATAAAGGTGTTCTCGTGTGTTTAAATGATGAAATTCATTCAGCTAGAGAAGTTACCAAAACATATACAAGTAATGTTGCTACTTTTGACTCCCCTGGATATGGACCATTGGGTATTGTTGACGAAGATGCTATAATATTTTATAGGGAATCACTGTTAAGAATGCACATTGATGCAGCAGATGTTGAAGATAAAGTTGCTCTAATAAAGACGTATACTGGTGATGATGGTTCTATCTTGGGTGTTCTGCCAGATTTAGGATTTAAAGGTGTCGTTGTTGAAGGTTTTGGACGTGGAAATGTTCCACCAAAGGTTGCTGATAAAATTGAATGGCTTGTTAAAGAGAAAAAATTACCTGTTATTGTTGTTTCAAGATGCTTTAAGGGAAGAGTTTTAGGTGTATATGGTTATCATGGTGGTGGAGCTGATCTAAAAAACAAAGGGGCTATTCTTGGAAATGAAGTTTCAGGGCAAAAGGCAAGAATCAAGTTAACTGTAGCTTTAGGAGTTACAAATAAAATTGATGAGTTAAGAAAATATTTTGAATTTAATGGAGTTGATTAAAATGAAATTAAGCCCTAATTTAAAAGGCGCTTTATTTTCCGCTTTATATTTTTTACTTTTCATAAGTATTACTTTCATTTCACGAGATGTCTTTACTATAATTATATTCACAATAGGATTTGTCTTAGCAATTAATTTAATCGCTAAAGGATTAAACAAACTAAAAATCCCAATGAAAATTGCTACTATATTTTCTTTAATTAGTTCATTATTTTTCTTATACTTATTATTAGTATTATTAATACCAACTGTAATAAGAGAAATCAGCAATTTCGTTGTTTTCCTTAATGATTTCTTCCAAAAAGGCTCATGGAAAATTTTGTTGAAAAATCAACCTGAGAATATTGTTAATAATATAGAAAATTTTATGAATTCACTACAACCTAAATTAATAGAAATGCTTTCTAATTTTATTGAGTTAATTCCATCATATGGACAAAAAGCTTTCACCTTTTTATTCTTTTTAACAATTGGGTCTATTTATTTGAGTTTTTACTTTGAACAATTTAAAGAGAAATTACAATATTTGTATCCTAAATCTTTACGTAATTCGGCAAAGATCTTTTATGATGAATCTTTTAATCAAATAGAACATTATGTCGTTGCAACATTATTTGCTTCAGCATTTGTTGGAGTTTCTGCCTTTTTAGCTATGTCTTTTTTAGGAATAAAATATCAGTTGTTGTTGAGTTTTTGGGCTGCTGTCACTAATTTTATTCCAGTAATTGGTGTTGTTCTTGAATTTATTCCTATGATTGTAGTAGGAATTTCGAGCGGGTTGACCACAATGCTTCTTTTTTTACTTATTATGTCTATAATACATGGAATAGCTTTTATTATATTTATATCAATAATGAAAGATTATGGAAGAATTAACCCTGTAATTACTATATTTTCTCTTTTAATTCTTGGCTCTATTATAAGTTTAACTGGTGCATTAATTGCTGTTCCAACTGCAATGATTATAAAAGTATTCTGGCAAATATATATAAAACCAGAACTTGAGAGGAGTTAAGATGAAAAGATTTTTTGTTTTCATTAGTTTAATAATCACTATTCTGTCATTTTCAATGACTATAGATGATATTAGAAACCTTTCAAAAATGCCAAATACATTAAACCAATCATGGGGTGAGTTTGTAAAGTTTATTGCTGAAAACCCTAATAATCCTTCTATTGGTATTTTAGGTGAAATTCTATCTGCAAAAAAGTATTTTTATGAAAATTATAAAAATGCACCCTTTTTTGAACCATTAATTCAGGAAAATTTTAATAAATTTTGTAATTCTCTTGGATTATATAATAGCACTTTAAGTGAGAACGAAACTCAATTAATTCTTAAAATTTTTCCTCAAATTCCTTTAGTTGTAAAAAGAACACTTGAAACTGGAATTATTGAATTAAACTCATATAAATACCTTTATAAACTAAATGGTCTGGAGAAATATGTATCCCCTTTTTCATATCAAGGATTTTTGCAAATATTTGTAGACAAATCTATTAAATCACCTGTGTTCCTGGATAAAGATATGGAAAATTTTGTTACTAAGTTTGTACCAAAATCAAAAATTAATGAAATTAATACCATTTTAAACAATTCCACTTATTTTTTAGATGAAAACAACTATCTTGGGGCATATAAACTTTTAGATTTTTTAAAACGTCTAGGAATTATTAATACAGAGGAATTACAAACTTATTCTTTATTAAAAAAATATTTTGATCTTAAAACAGAAATCGGAGAACTTTCTTCAAATATATATATAATCGAACCAGAAAAATTAGAAAGCTTTACATTAAATATCTTGAATATTACTGACCAAACATTAAATTTAGGTATAGAAAAAGGTACTTTATATACTCTACTTGCAGGTATAATAAAAACTATTAATATTAGAATTGAAAGTTCTAATAAAATCATATTTAAAAGTGTACCAGCCAAACTTACAACTTTAATAGACAAATCACCTGAACCATTAAAAGAAGAATTATTAAAACTGAAAAATACCATTTTCGAATCATCTTTAAAATCAAATTCCAAAAATAATCAAAGCAGTTCATCAAAAAGTACAACATCAAATAATATTGCTACAACACAAAAAAATTCAAAAAATAATAATTTGATATTTTATATTATAGGGTTACTGATTTTTTCAATATTAATTATATTCTTTATTCCTTATTTTGTTCCTACTCGTAAAAGTGTAGAATTTTATATGAATTTAAAACTGTATAAACCTGCATTAAAACTAACAGAAAAGATTTTGGTTAAAGATCCAGATGATTATAAGACATATATCTTAATGGCACGTATTTTAGAAGAATTAAATGAAGTTGAACAAGCTATGATGGCATATAAAACGGCACATAAAAAAAGACAATCTCAGGATTTAAAATGAAAATCAAGAAATAAATGAACATAAAATCCTATTGTCAAAGATAAAGCTAAAAATAAAGCTTCACTATCAAATAAATAGTAATTATTTGATTTTAAATAGTACGTGATTATGCCGAGTAAAAAACCTGTTAAAGGGCTATGCCATCTCCCTCTATGTTTTGTTATATAATTAAATAAAAATCCTATAATTCCGCCTACCACAATACCTATTATTATATATAATGTTTTTAAAATATAAGCTTTCAGTGGTAAAAACGAAAGAAAATCATAATACATTTTTAATTTAAATATAGAATATATACCAAGACCAACTAATAGTATTCGAAAAAACTTATTTATTAAAGAAAAATTATGATCTACATCTGGTAAATCAGATCCCAAAACAAAGAAAAAAAATGAAAGTAATATAAGTGATTCATCTGGATAAAATTTTATATTTATCATATCCATAATAAATGAATATAATAAAAAATATGTAGGATAAAATAATATTCCCGTTATTATATGTGTTTTAAAATTGGGCATATACATTCTCCTTTCAGGTGGTGATATTTTGAATATTTTGGGTATAGATGCTTCTAATAAAGGACTTTTAATAGCTTTAAAAAAAGATAATTCTATTTATTATGAAAACAACTTCGAAAAAAATTCAGGAAGTTATATTGTTTCTTTAATAAATAAACTTTTAAAAAATAATAATATAAATATAGAGGATATTGATCTATTCGGTTGTACCATAGGGCCTGGGTCTTTTACAGGAATTAGAATTTCCATTGCTTCTTTGCAGGGAATGCTTTTTAACAAAACTAAAACAGTTGTTCCTGTCATTTCTACTGAGATACTATTTGATAGTTATAATGGCCCTTTTAAAAAGGAAAAAATAGCTATATTAAAACGTGCTCGTGTTGATGCTGCTTATGTACATATTTTTGAAAATGAAAAAACTATATTTTCACCTAATTTAATTTCTATTAACAATTTAAAAGATGTTATTCAAGATTCATATTTACTTGGTGAAGAAAGCCTTTATTTTAAAGAAAAGTTGGATTTAAAAAATAAAATATTACCTGTTGATTATTCGGTAAAATCGTTTATCGAATATATTGAAAAAAATAAAGATAAAGCTATACCGGCAAAAGATCTTAAGATTTTATATCTTCAAAAACCCTTAGCAGTTGAAAACTTTGAGAAAAAAAACAATATAAAAATAGATAAAGACGTATATAATTAAAAATAGCCCTGAGGGCTATTTTTTTTCAAATAACTTTTTCACATGTGAAATATCTTCTACTTTAGTTGCTGAAATATTTTCCTTCATTATACTTTCATAAACTTCTTCTCTATATATTTTAAAATCTTTTGGACCTTCAAATCCAATTTTTACTGCATTACCTTCTATGGATAAAACCTTTATTTTTAATATTTTATCTTCAATCATTATTGTTATACCTTCATCATTTTTTCTTGAAAGTACTAACATATCATGCACCCCTTTCTTTTTCAGGTGCTTGCTTTTTTAATATTTCATCACTTCTTTTAATTTCTTCTTTTACATTATGCTTTAAATGATATTTTTCGTTTTCCAAAATTATTTGAATCCCTTTATTATTCACTTTTGAAATTACAAGAGGAGCTTTTAAATTTACTGTAATATTATCAGGATCACCGTGTGGTATTGTCATTATTGTAAATATCTTTACATCCTCTGGCTTTTCAATTGAAAGATATTCAACTATATCTTTTGAAAGTTCAAATGCATAATCCACTCTTACAAGCAATGGATCAATTACAGGAAAACTAATTTCGGGATTTTCTAAAGATAATAGCCATTGAATTGGAAATGTTTCTTTAGAAAAATAAATATAGAATTTCTTTAAATATTCAAATCCAGGAATTCCGTTTTCAAATGTTATTATTTCACTATCCGCAATTTCTATTTCTCCAAATTTAGTTTCATATTTTTTCTTATTTTGAGATAATTTTGAAACCTCTTTAATTTGTTTTTCCAATATATGTTGGCTAACTATTATTTCATCTCTTATATTATGCTTTATTGATAAATTTTCGTCATCTAATATATATTGAATTCCTTTATTGGTTTTTTTGGAAACTATTAAAGGCGCTTTTAAGTTCACAGTTGCATCTTCAGGATTTTCATGTGGTATTGTCATTATCGCAAATACAGCCGCATCATCTACATTTTCTATACCAAGAGTATTCGCAATTTTTTCTGGAAATTTAAATTGATAATCTACTTTTATTAACTTTGGCTCTATAATAGGTAATGAAACAAGTTCATCTTCTAATGATAATAACCACATTATTGGATATGTTTCTTCAAGCGTGAGAATAACAAATTTTCTTAAATGTTCAAATCCAGGAATCCCTTCTTCAAAAATAATGATCTCATTATCATCTACTTCTATTTCTCCTACTCTTGTTTTATAGCTTTTCAGTGCCACTTTCAATCTCCTCCCTATCTAATAAAATCCACAAGGGATTGTGGTAATATCTGAGCAGTTGTTTTTAATGCCGCTTGTAATGTTGTTTGTTCAAGAGACAAATCACTCAATGCTTTTGGCAAATCTGCCCCCACTAAATCGTTGATAATATTTGTATTATTGTCTACAACTTTTTCAAACCTTTTTTCCATTGATTCAAGCATATTATCAACACTTCCCACTCTTGCCAGATTTGCATTAACTTTGTTTAAAATACTATCTAAAGAACCTAAATCCCTTTCAATATCATTATCATTCCCACTTTCAGCAGAATTAATAAGTCTATCTAATATTCCAAAAACTGTTTCTCCAGAATCTGTTTTAAATACATCATATACTGTTACTCCATATTCAATGTCTATATGTTCTATAGGAAGTTTAGCCCTTATATTTGCTTCCTGAGGGGTATTAATTATAACTGTTTCATTTTCTTTTCTAACTGGTGGGACATTGGTTTTTGCACCACCAAAAATATATTTACCACCAATTTGCGTATTGGCTAATTTATACAAATGTTCTTTTAATTGCTTAAGTTCAAGAGCAATATGATGTCTATCTTCAACTGTTTGCGTATCATTAGCCGCTTGAACTGTTAATTCCTTTATTCTGTGGTTAACATTTTGCATTTCCTGTAATGCTGTATCATAATAAACAAGCACTGATCTTGTGTTTTTTATATCTTCTATATATCCATTCAATAATCTATTTCTACTCATTAAATAACTGGATTTTCCTGCATTAACAGGATCATCTGAAGGTTTAGTAATCCTTTTACCTGTTGATATCTCTTCACTCAATTCTTCTCTCCTCAACATTGAATTCCTAATATTATTTATAGCATTATTTGCTATCATGCTTTGAGTAACTCTCATATTAATCACCTCATCAATCCATTAATTATCCTATCAAGCATTCCATCCACTACATTGATTACTTTTGCTGCTGCATTAAATGCTTGTTGATATTTTATCATATTTGCCATTTCTTCATCTAATGAAACTCCTTTTACACTTTCTCGCTGGTTAAGATACTCTGTTCTTAAACTATCTGTATTGATTTCCATTCTTTTTGCTTTTTCTCCTGATAAACCAACATCAGTAATCATATCTGAAATATAATCTTCAAAATCATGTCTTCCATCTGAAAAAATTTTAGCACTTTTTAATAAATACCCTTCTTCCCACAATGAAGATGAATGTTCTCCAGTTGGAAGAATTGTATCCACATCTCCATCATTATCAGTATCAACTTTTTTTCCTATATCCATAGCAAGCATATCTGGATTGTTTAAAAGAAAATCTTTTACTCTTAAATTTTTTGCAACTTTTACATTATCTGATAATATAAATTTTGAGGTGTATTTTAATTTATTTTCTAATGTTGCTGCGTCATAATCCGGGTTTAATAGTGTAAAGTTTTCAGAATATGCTTGTGTAGAATCCTCATGTTTCCATAATCCAAGCATTTCAAATAATCTCTCAGGGCCTTTAATTTCAGCATTTTTTAAATCATAATTAAGCGTTTTATCCGCCTTCAGTACAAACCTTCCACCAGGGGTGAAATATGATAAAACACCTGTATTTGTTTGATTAATCTTTTCCGCTAAACTTTCTAAAGTATCTCTGTGAAAATCTATTTGAACTTTCTTACCTTGAATTGAAATAAATGATCCAAAATCAAGAAAATCCATTCTCCATTTTAAATCCTGATCAGATTTTAGTTTCAATTTTGCACTCTGTGTATCAATAGCCCATCCTTGATTAACAAGTTTGGTCGAAGCAGATGATTCATCATAATAAAAATTCTCCAATTTTATTGTGTCGGTTCCAACTTTTATTTCAATATTATCAACGTTATCCCAACTAAATGTATTTCCATCAGCACCTGGCAAAACCTCAAACTCTTCTCCATTTTGTACAATTTGAAATTCATTATTAGTTCCTATTGTGCTTCCATTTAAACCTGACTTTGCTATTGTTGCGGTGTATTGTGGAGTACTATCTTTATAATTTATTGTTATATTTACATTATCCGTTGCAGAATAAGAGGATAAATCAAAACTCTTAGTTTTATAAGCATATAACCCAAATGAATTTTTTAAAGAATTTTGTGAAGGGTCAAGTACAGATAAACTTACTGTATTAGAATTCATTTCATGAAGCATACCATTTGGGTCGTCTATTATTACATTTTTCATATCTAAATAAGATTTATCAGTTGGAACTATATATAATTCATTATCCCTTACAAAAGCTCTTACTAATTTTAATCCTCCATCATTATTCCCATCACCATCTGCATCGGTATTAATTCTCTGCGCAATTTCGTTTAATGTAGTAACTCCCTGTAAATTTAGAGTTTCCGAATAGTTTCCAGGACCTTTAAATGTCATTATTCCCTGCATTGTTGTTGGAGGAACATCTGTCCATTTTAATGCATTAATATCTTTCGTTGGCATTCCTAATTGTTTGAAAATATTCCTGTTAAAGTCTATAATTAATCGATTATCAAGCGAAGCTCCACCTTCGTTATCAAACGTCAGTAATCCACCATTTTGGGTACTATATTTATAATTAAAGTTACCTCTAAATTTATTTCCTACATTTAAATTATCAAGTGTTTCACCAGAGTTTATTGTTGCGGTATAATTACTATTATCTTCAAAACCATCTTCAATATTGATTAATTCACCAGAATTTATGTCAAAATTAACTTTTATATCGCTTATTGTATTTTGATTAAATTTTATATAACTATCAACATAATTTTTCGGTTCCCCGCTCAATAAAATATTTCCAGAAATCCTTCTCAATTTATCTGTTTCTAAATTACCCGATTCTAGTTCATTAAAAAAATTCATCCCTCTTATTGTTCCTGTTACATCATATCCTTCTTCATGAATTAAATTTAATGTATCGTAAAATGTAGCTGCCAGTTCATTTAATCTATTCAAATGATCCTTTATTATATTATCTCTTAATTCTATAGTTGCTCCTAAAGAACCTTTTTTTATATCCAACATTCCATTATCTACAAATACATAATTTTTATTATTTACCTCTTTTACACTTAATTTTTTATATATTTCTCCATTTAAGATTTCATGATTTTTTAATATTATGCTTATTTGCCCATCTTTTTTCTCATTAGTTGTAAAATCCATTTTTTCAGATAATTCATCTAAAATTTTATCTCTTTTATCCAATAAATCATTAGCATCTATATTTTGTGCTTTTAATTCTTTTATCTGTTTGTTTAATTCTGCTAATTCACTTAATTTAGAATTTATATCTTTTACATTTTTTTCTACATCGTTGTTTAAGTTTTCCTGAACACTTTCAATATCTGAATATAAACTATTCATTTTATTCGAAAGTTCCTGTGCTTTATAAACAAGCTCTCTCTTATTTTCAGGAACTGTAGGTTCAGATAAAATTTTATGTATTGATCCCCAAAAATCATCAAATGACCTTCTAAAACCATCTTCTGATGGTTCGCCATAAAGTGATTGGATATAGTTTAAATTAGAATTCATTGTTTTCCAATAACCATAATTACTATTATATTTTCTATATTGTATATCCAAAAATTTATCTCTAACCCTTTCTATTGATTCAATTTTAGATCCAGTTCCCAATTCAAAACCACCATAATTTATGGTGTTATTCGTTGTCATATTTATCTGTCTTCTTGAATAATCAGTGTTATTTGCATTTGCAATATTTTGGGATACTGCATTCATTGCCATTTTATTTGTAAAAATACCAGAAACACCCGTATGTAACGTATTAAATAATGACATTTTACCACCTCAACCCCGCCAATTTGTTTTACCCTGTTCAATTGGTTTATTATATAATCCATTTTTATTATAAACTGGCACGTTATTTTTTGGTTCAATAAATAACTTTATTAATATATCGTTGTATTCTAATTTTGCCTTTAATAAATCCTTTAAAATATTATTTAGAGAAGATACTTCTACTAATTTTTTTTCTAATTCTCTTAACATATCAACAAACTCATTATCTACAGATGAGAAATACTTTATAAAATCTTTTAATGTATTTTTTATTTTGCTCTCAATCGCAATTTTTTCAAAAAGTTCAATTCTTTGTTTTTCAATACGGGATAATTTCAAAGCATTTTCACTTATTTTTGATACAACAAAATTTAATGATTTTACATCATCACTATTTAAAATTCCTTTTCTTAATTTTTCCATAAAATAAAAAAGATCCACGAGGATATTTAACTCCTCGTGGATTATTGATTTTATATTAATATCTGGCATATTAGAAACCTCCAAGCATTTTTTCAGCTATTTTATCCGCATCTATTTTATATAACCCTTGCTCAATGGCCTGGCGCAACTCTTCCACGAGGTTTTCCCTTATTTCAGGGATTTCATTCCTGGCCATTTCTATATATTTTTTTGAAGAACCGTCAACAGAAACTTTTACAGGAGAATTATCCTGTTTAATTATTCTATCTTCACTGGAGGTTTTCCCTATTTTATTTTCTTTTTTTAACGTTTCATTTTTTACATATTGTTGATATACCCTATTCAATTTATTTATATCCATATCAAGCACCTCCATAAAATTCCTATCATAATACATATCGACTATTTTTTGCCAGATATTAATATTTTTTCTTTTTTACTTTCTTACTTCTATTCCTAATTCATTTCTCAACATATCAATTGTTTTTTCAGATACTCTATTTATTTCATCGTCTGTTAATGTTCTATCTTTAGCTCTATATGTAACTGTTATTGTAATGCTTGTTTTACCTTCTTCAATGTTTTTACCTTTATATACATCAAATATTTTAATTTCTTCTACAAGTTTTTTGCCCGCTTTTAGTATTACATTCTTTATATCTAAAAATGTAATTTTGTCATCTATTAACATGGAATAATCCCTTCTCATTGATGGAAAATCCATAGATAACATTTTTTTCTTCTTATCATTTTTAAATTTATACATCTTTTCTATATCGAGTTCAGCAATGTATACCGGTTGATTAATATCATAAATTTCTTTTGCTACATCATTATCTACTTTTCCAATAAAACCAACTTCTTCATTATTTATAAAAATTTTAGCACTTTGAGCATAGGATAAACCTTCTATTTCATCTCTTTTTAACTCTGCTTCAATCCCAAAATAATTTAATAAATTATCTAACACACCTTTAAATGTATAAAAATTTATATTTCTTTTATCTGTATAATCATATGGATTTTCTTCACCAACACCAACAAAAGCCAATTTCTCGATTTCTTTCACTTTTGTTTCTGATGAATTGTCTTTTAAAAAACTCTTTCCAATTTCAAATAACTTTATATTCCTACTTTGATTTCTGAAATTATATGAAGCTGATTCTAAAATCCCATAAACTAATAATGGTCTCATTGTTTCAAGCTCTGAAGATATTGGATTTGATAAAAATACTTCACCTTTTTTCAACCACATTCTTGAGTTATCCATAAAAGCAAATGTAAATGCCTCATTATAACCATTTAATCTCATAACCTCTGAAACTTTTTCCCTAAATTTTATATAATCTGAAATTTCTCCTACTAAATTATTCATAGGTAAAACCGATGGTATATTATGATATCCATATATTCTTCCAATTTCTTCAACAAGATCAATTTCTTCAACTATATCTGGCCTTTGTGTTGGAATTGTAACTTCGAATCCATTTTCTACCTTTTTATTTTCAAAACCCAATCTATTTAGAATTTCTTCTATTTTATTATCTTCAATAATTATTCCCAATCTCTCGCTTATATACCTATTTCTAACAAAAATATTTTTCGGTTTAATATATTCAGGATAAACATCAGTCATAACAGAAGATACTTTACCATTTGCTAATTTCTCAATTAAATATGCTAATCTTCCCATTACAAACTCTGTATCATTAGGATCTACGCCTCTTTCAAATCTATATGAAGAATCTGATGATATTTTATGGTATCGAGCACTTTTTCTTATATTTACAGGATCGAAATAAGCAACTTCTAATAGCACTCTTTTAGTTTTTTCATTTATTCCAGAATCCTGACCTCCCATTATGCCACCAAGAGCTAATATTTTTTCTCCATCAGTAATCAATGTTTCTGTACCATTCATTTCATACTCTTTTTCATCTAATAATACAACTTTTTCTCCTTTTTCAGCTTTTCTAACAACAATCTTATCTCCAATTAAATCCATATCAAAAGCATGAACGGGATGTCCTGTCTCCAATAACACATAATTTGTTATATCAACAATATTATTTATGCTTCTTATACCTGCTGTAGCCAACTTTTTTACTAACCATGATGGTGATGGTTTTACTTCAACATCTTCTATTACTAATGCTGAATATCGTTTACATCCTTCGTATTCAATATATACAGGAAATCCTTTACCTTTTTCCACCTTAATAATCTCTGGATATCCTAAATTTTCTGCAGCTTCAATAGCTACAAATTCTCTTGCTACACCTAAATAAGAGAGTAAATCTGGCCTATTTGGAAATATTTCTATATCAATAATGTCATCTTTTAATTTCAAATATTCAATAAAATCTGTCCCTGGTTTAATATCTTCGGGTATTCTATATACATATTCTGATTTTTCTTCCAACCCTAATTCTTCTAATGAACACATCATCCCTTCAGACATTATACCTCTCATCTTTCTTGACTTTATTTTAAAATTTCCTGCTAAAACTGCACCATCTATCGCAACAGGAACAAGATCATTAACTTTAACCGTCCTATCCGCAGTTAAAATTTGTAGTACTTTATCTCCAGCATCAACTTTACAAATAATTATTTTATCTGCATTTGGATGATTCGTAATTTCTAAAACTTTTCCAACTATTACTCCCTTTATGTTTTCACCTAATTTCTCTACGCCTTCAACATTTGTAGAATGTAATTTTATTTTATTAACCAATTCATCTGTATCAACTTTTAAATCTATATATTCAGAAAGCCAATTTTTTGATATATTCACTACTATTCCTCCTTTATAATCCTAAGAATCTCATATCATTTCTATAGAATTCTCTCATATCAGCAATTCCATGTTTTAACATAGCTATCCTTTCGATACCTGTACCAAAAGCAAACCCCTGCCATTCTTCTGGATCATATCCTACATTCTTTAATACATTTGGATGAACTAACCCTGCACCTAAAATTTCTATCCATCCAGTACCTTTACATACATTACATCCTTTACCTCCACAGAACATACAATCAACATCAACTTCATACCCGGGTTCAACAAAAGGGAAATAACTAGGTCTCAATAAAACTTTTCTAGAACCTCCAAAATACATCGTTAAAAACCTTTCAAGTGTAGCCTTTAAATGACCTACAGTTACATTTTTATCTATATATAAACCCTCAAATTGGTTAAACGCTGGTGAATGCGTTGCATCTGGTTCATCTTTTCTATATACTCTACCTGGAGAAATTATTGCTAAAGGTGGTTTCTGGGACAGCATTGTTCTTACCTGAACAGGAGATGTATGCGTTCTTAATATAATATTATCTTCTATATAAAATGTATCCTGCATATCCCTTGCAGGATGCCATTCGGGAGTATTTAAAGCATCAAAATTATGCCATGTTGTCTCTATTTCAGGTCCTTCAACAATTTTATATCCCATATTTGAGAATATATCATATACTTCTCTTATTGTTTGTTTTAATATATGTTCATATCCTATTTTTCTTCTTGCACCTGGTAAAGTAATATCAACCCAATTTTTCTTCTCTTCTTCTTCTTTTATTTTTTTCTTTAAATTTAGAAAGGCTTCATCTAATATTGCTTCTGCTTCTTTCTTAATCCCATTTACAAATGCACCAAATTCTTTTCTTTTTTCTTTTTCAATTTTAGATATTTGTTTCATTAAATTTGATATTTCACCTTTTTTTCCAAGAAATTTTGATTTTAAAATCTGAAATTCCTGAATATTTTTTGCTTCATTAACCATCTCTTTTAATTCTTTTAAGATTTTATCTTTTATTTCATTCAACTTTCTTTTCCTCCTTAACATTAATTATTTTATTATAAAAAATCGATATATAATTATATATAATACAAATAATAAATCCTACTATTAAAACAAACAAGGAAATTATAATATCATTCAAAAATAAAGGAATTATTGAAAAAATTAAAGAAATTAATATATTTAAATAAATATTTTCAAAAACCGAAGCTATTAACATAGATAATAATGCATAAATAAAAAATACATATAATTCATCAATATTATGCAAAACCAAAAGCGCAATTGCAATAAACGAAAAAACATTAAACAAAAGAAAAATAAATCTTTTAAAAAATTCTTTGTAATAATGCAACATAAATAAAATCAAATTATTTTTATCAAATATAGTAAATACTCGTCCACTAATAAAAATTGTGAAATAAAATACCAATCCTATTATTTTTATATAATAATTATATACTTCTGGAGTTTTTAAATTTTCTTTTTCAATGAAATATGGTTTTACTATTTTGTTTAATTTAATAGATGTGTCATATAAAAATACTTTTAAATCTTTTAAAATTAAATCAAAATACTTGCTATTTTTGGGTAAATATACCTTTAATATATTCCCTTCTAATGATAGAACAGCCTTAGCCTGTTGTGGAAACTCTTTTGAAAACTTTAAATTGTTACTTTCAATAGGAAAAGAACCATAGTATAAATATGGCTCCTTTTGAAATATATAATCGAATATTATTTGAGATAACGACAAAAAGATAGAAAAAAATATAACTAATAATATATATATACTTATCTTTTTTACTTTCATATTCCCCTCACGTTTAATTCTCTCTTTTTTAATATTAGTGGAACATATTTCTCCTCAATCTCATTTATATTCTCAATTTCTTCCATATTATCTAAACGTTTAATAAATGTTCCTTCTTCTAACTCTATCGCATTTCCATTTATATCAATTACTCTATCACATACTGCTTCAAGAAAATCTTTTGAATTTGTTATTACTAAAATATTTTCCTGAGATAAATTCTTCTCTATATATATCGAAATATCTACTATATTTTTCAAATCGATTTCATTTTCTTTTATTAATAGAATCATTATTTTTCTATTTTCAGGTTTGTTTTTTATTAATTTATATATATTTTTTTCATTCCATAAATCTGCAGATACAACATGAAAAATCCTTCTACTAAAATAAGACAAATTCTCTGCTTCCATACCTTCTAAAACATATTCTTCTGTATATTTCTTTGGCTTGATTATTATTTTTAATAAATTATGAAATAGTTCATCCGGATTATTTGCATATATTCCCACTTTTTCTCCTGTAGTCATCTCAACATCTGGAAACATAATTTTTGAATGTGTTATTTTAAACATAATATCAGACATATAACCATCCCCATTAGTATGGAATAAAATTCAAAAAATCATAAATAATTTTACCTTTAAATCGTGTAGAAAACAAATTTACATTTTTTAATTTCTCAATAACATTTAACAAATTTTCACCTTTAAATTTTAACAAACCTTTTCTGTATAATCCATATTCAGAATTTATTGAAATATTTCCATTTTGTGGATTAAAATAAGTTACACAAAATTCGAATAACTTTTCTGGTATGTTTAACTTCATCTCTATATTAAAATTATGCTTTTCTAATTTTATTTTATTTTTAAATGATAATTTCCCTAATGCCCTCAAAAAAGAAGTATGTATCAAGAATCTTGCTGTTATTTCTTTTCTACTTTTTTCAATTAAAAATGTGTAATCAGTCAAATCATCGCCTAAAACTATTGGAGATATAATCTTTCCATTTTCTTTCAATTGATTGATCCATGTTACTGGTATTGCATCAACTGCTATTGTTGAAAATATTATATCAAATTTTTCCTCATCATAACCATAATAACCATCTTTATTCAATACCTTAATATTATCATATTCACTTAAATTTTCTTTAGCTTTTTGAAAAATCTCTGCTTCTGGCTCTGTTGTGACAATAATCCCACTTTTCCCCACTATCTCTGCCATAATTGCAGCATTGTATCCTGTTCCTGTTCCTATTTCTAAAACTCTATCTCCTTCTTTTAAGATAGTTTCTTTATAAAATAAAGCCATTAAAGATGGTTGACTTGAAGTAGAAAGAAAATCCTTTCCATAAAAAGTCGGAATAGCTTGATCAGAATATATTGAATCAAGTGAAATCCCACTAAAAACAAATTTTTCACGTGGGACTTTTTCAAAAGCTTTTATTATTCTGTTATTTAATCCTTCTACTCTCCTTGAAATAATTTCAGCAAGATATTTTCTTAACATTTTATTTTTTTATAGAATTTAAATATTTTTTCCAATCTTCATTGAATCTCTCGATTCCTTTATCCGTTAAAGGATGAAAGAAAAGTTTTTGTAAAACTCCAAATGGAATTGTTGCTACATCACATCCCATTTTAGCTACTTCAACAACATGATATGGATGCCTTACACTTGCAGCTATAATTTGTGTGTCAAAATCATAATTATAATATATCTGTAAAATTTCTTCTATTAATTCTAATCCTTGATTACCTATATCATCTATTCTTCCAATAAATGGACTTACATAAGTTGCACCAGCTTTTGCTGCTAATAATGCCTGCAATGGACTAAAAACAAGAGTAACATTTGTTTTTATTCCTTCAGAAGACAATGTTTTTACAGCTTTTATTCCATCCTGTGTCATAGGAATTTTCACTACTACATATTCGCTTAATGATGCTAAATGCCTTGCTTCTTTAACCATATTTTCATAATCCATGGAAACTACTTCTGCACTTACTGGACCTTTTACGACCTCACAAATTTCTTTTACTCTCGTTTCAAAATCAATATTTCCTTCTTTTGAAACCAATGTTGGATTAGTTGTTACACCATCAATAATTCCCCAATTTTTAGCCATTTTTATTTCTTCTAAATTTGCTGTATCTAAGAAAATCTTCATAAAATATCGCCTCCTGATTTTGCTTATATAATTAAAGACATTAAACAATTTTCTATAATACAATTATATCATAAAACTGAGACTTTTCAGTCTCAGCGAAATTATTTTATTTAATTTCTCATTTATCTTATTTATTTTGCTTTCGATAAACTTAGTTTAATATTCCTAATCCATAAATCAGAAGTTAATGTTTTATAATGTTCATTACCATAAGTCCAAAAAGTAACTCTTAAATATTTCACATTTTTATTGTCTATAATATCTCTTACGTTAAAAGCTATAGAAAATTCTTTGGATTTCGTTAATGGCATAGGATTTATCCACACATATTCTTTAAAAGGATATTCTGATGAACTCCAAACGAATGAAAATTTATCAATACTTTTCTTATTTTCATCTAAAAATGAAAAAATAATACCTGCTAAACTATATGCATTTTCTGGTAAAACTTTGCTTTTACTTACTAATCCTGCAATTTCAACGTAAAAATCAACAAATGAATTTTCACCATATGGAAGCTCAAAATCCTTATACAAATTATTTTCAGAATACCCTTCTTTATGAATTCTAAACCATATCGTATTATCAAGAGTACTTAAATCCATATAATTTTTATCCTCTCTTCTCCCCCCAACTTTCCAATAATTATAATCCTTTGGTAAAAAATATGAAAAAATATGTGATTTTTCAAATAATTTCATTTTTTTCTTTTCAAGTACATTTCCTACCAATTTTATATTATCCATTTGTAAAGAATTTATATTTCCACTTTGAGAATAAATTTCGTTTAGTACTTCGTTTGTATTATCTTTTATAACAATTACTTTTTTATCTGAATAATCATTTAAATTTTTTTCAGGATATATAATTTCCACATTATAATTTTTTTCATTTTCAGAATTTTTAGAACCTTTATACACTGTATTTCCTATAACATAATATGTCTCAGCAAAAATCAAATATGGTAGTAATAATAATAAAATAAAAAATCCTTTTTTCATTTTATCCCCTCCTTGAGAAATTCTAAATTATTTATCGCCCAAATTTTAAAGATATTTAATTTTATATTTTGAAAAAGATTGTGATATAATAAATTGAAAAAAAGATATGTAGGTGATAATATGAAAAAATCCCTTGTTTTTAGCAAACATTCTGAAGAAATTCGTGTTGCCTTACTTGAAAATGATAAATTAATGGAGATTTTTTTCGAAGATTTAGAAGCTGGAAAGTTATCAGGAAAAATATTTCTTGGTAGAATAGAAAACGTTGTCCCTGCATTGGAATCTTTTTTTGTTAATATTGGGACTAAAAAAAATGGTTTTCTACGGTTTAAAGATACTACGGTAGATCCTAATTCTTTACGTAGAGGTTCTTTCATTATTGTTCAGGTAAAAAAAGATGGAAATACCAGAAAAGGGCCTCAATTAACAATGCGAATAGATATTCCTGGAAGATATATAGTTTATATGCCCTACGGCGAAAACAGTATAGGAATTTCAAAGAAAATTTTCTCTTTATCAGAAAAAGATCGTTTAAGAGAAATTGGTGAAATCCTAATTGAAACTGAAAGGGAAGGTTTAATTTTCAGAACAAACAGCGAAAATGTTGATTTTGAAAGTATAAAAAACGAATTTGATAATTTAAAATTAATTTGGAATAACATTTTAAAAAAAGCAAAATCACACAATAAACCAACATTATTATTTGAAGAAGAAAATTTTGTCCAATATATTTTACGAGAAAAATTAGATAATAATACTAACGAAATAATAACTGATGATATTGAATTGTTTAAAAATTTCAATAATTTAAAATCTCAATATCAACGTTTAAAAGTTAGGAAAGTTGATATTGATGCTTTTAGTTGGGCAAAAGTATATGAGCAATTAGATGATCTTTTTGCTAGAAAAATTGAACTTCCAAGTGGCGGAATGATTACTATAGATAAAACTGAAGCTCTTACTGTTTTTGATGTCGATTCTGCAAGTAACGTTCTTGAAAAAGATGTCGAAACCACATCTTTTAAAACAAATCTAGAAGCTGCAAAAGAAATTGCAAGGCAATTAAGGCTTAGAAATATTGCAGGTATAATACTTATTGACTTTATAGATATGAAAGATAATTATCATAAAGAGGAAATTATAAATATTTTTCGTGAAGAAACTTTAAAAGACAAAGCAAAAATTTCAATTTCTGGATTTACTAAATTAGGATTACTTGAATTATCAAGAAAAAGAACCACTCCTTCAATTGATGCATTATTATTTACACAATGTCCAATTTGTCAGGGAACTGGTAAAATAGCTTCTCCGAGAATTGTTTTTAGAAGAGCTTTAAAAGAATTAGAGGAATCTCTAATCGATTTAAAAGAAAAACATAATATAAAAGAGGTTTATACCAGTGTTTACCATAACTTATCTGGATATTTTACAAAAGAAAAAAAGAAAGAATTAGAAAAAAAATTCGATATAAAATTAGAAATAGATTTTAATTGGCCTGATCCAAATTCCTATAATATTAGATATAGAAAATAGGGGATGAGTATATTATGAGGATACAATTCCAGATAAAAGAGAAAATGCTCCCCATGTTTGAAATAGAAAAAAAACAAGATATACTAATTATTGGAGGAATAGAAGTATTAATAAAATCTATATTATCTATTCCACAAATATCTTTAGAGATAAATGGAATAGGAACAAAATTATCCCTTCATTTAAGAAAATTAGGTTTATCTCCTGTAATATTTGATTATTTGGGTAACGATGAATTTTTAGATTTTATTACTAAATATTTTGAAAAACATGAAATCATGTTGTTTTTCGCCAGACAGCCATATGGTTCAAAACGTGTATTGAAATTATTCGAAGAAAATGGTTATAAAGTTTATAAAGATTATAGAAACATCGAAAAATTAGATTATAATTTTACTATAAACAATTTATCTGAAATATATAATCAAGTAAAAAGTGTTTATTTGATTTTGCAAAATTGGAATACCTCATTGGCGAGAAATATAAAATTAATGGGAAAGTTTTTATTCTTAGACTTTGAAGAAAGTATATATATACCTGAAAAAAAAGAGATATTTGGAGATTTTATCTTCACCAATGAAAATATTATACTAAATGAAAATATTAAGTATATATATAAAGTGACTTTTTTAAATAATGGAAATATTAATTTTGAATTTTCGCAGGATTCCTGGGAAATAGAACCTCTTTCAAATAAAAAAGAGCATTTATTTGAAGCAAAATGTGCATTTAAAAGTGTAATAATTAACTCTTTATTTGATGGTAAAAATATTAGAGATTCATTACTTTTAGGAAATATTGCTTATTCGTATACATTAGAAAATAAAGGAAAAATGATACCTAAAAATTTACTATTTGAAGAATATTACAAAAGGAAATGAGATTATTTCTCATTTCCTTTAAAAAATTTGATTATTTCATTTGCTACTTTTTCTTTTTCTATGTCATTAACTACAACATGTGGACTTTTTTCAAGAACTATTGTTTTAATTATTTTTGATGAAATATTATTTTTTATTTCATCCGCAACCTTTAAAGGAACTGTTTTATCTTTTTTAGAAACTATTATTAATGTGTCACTTTTTATTTTACTCAGCCTTTTTTTAGCCAAACGTTGCAACTTATATAAATCTGCTGCTTTTGATGGCCAATCATAATCCCAATATTCTCTTGCCAATTTATTTAATCCATCTTCCTCATATTCAAACTTCTTATTTTTCTTTATTCTTTTAGTAAATATTTTTATTATAGGAGTTAACTTTAATCTCCAATCTGTAGCTTCGAGAGCAGGAGCTGCCAAAGCTATTTTTTCCGGATTAAATTGTGCTGCTAACAACAAAGTTAAAACTCCACCCATCGACAATCCAGAAACATAAACTTTATTATATTTTGATTTTAACTCAATATAAGAATCTAAAACTCTCCTTACCCAATCCCTCCAGTGACTGTTTAAAAAATCAGTTGAATTTGTCCCATGACCAGGTAATCGGGGAATAAACACTGTAAAGCCTTCTTTATTTAATCTCTTTCCTAAATAATACATATCATGAGGTGTTCCTGTATATCCATGAATAAGCAAAACCGCAATTTCTCCACCTTTTAAAAATAAAGGAAATGATTTCTCATAACCTATTTTAATCTCTTCCGGAATATTGTCTAAAAACATAATATCCTCCTTTAATTTTTATTTTTTTAATTTTATCATTTTTTTATTAAAGTTTCAAAAAAAAGCGACGAAATATATAACGGTTGAAAAATATATTACATTTCACACGGAGGTGAAATTATGAGAATTTATCACAACATGGAAGCTTTAAACGCATGGAGAACCCTTAATTCTGTTAAAGGTGAGATGAGTAAATCTCTTGAAAAACTTTCTTCTGGTTTAAGAATTAACAGAGCAGCAGACGATGCAGCTGGATTGGCAATCTCTGAAAAAATGAGAAACCAAATAAAAGGTCTTGACACTGCTGTAAGAAATGCACAAGATGCTATTTCTATGATTCAAACTGCTGAAGGCGGAATGGATGAAATCCATTCAATATTAAAGCGTATGAGAGAATTAGCTGTTCAATCATCTACGGACACAAACACTGATGCTGATAGAGTTCAACTACAAAATGAGTTTTCTGAATTAAGAGATGAAATTGATAGAATTGCTAAAACAACACAATTTAACACTAAAAACCTATTGGATGGTTCTTTAAAGGAAACAAGAGATGCAGAAGCAAAATTAGTTTCACCTGGTTCAGCTCATTTTGCTGTTGGTGCTTATTCATCTAACATTACTTCAAGCGGAAACTTTATTATTGAAGTCGGTCAATTCAAAGGCGGAGCTACTTCTCAATTAGATATCAAAATTTCAAGAATTGATTCTAATGGGGTTTCACAAGTTACAATTACAAGTGTAACTTTATCTGGTTCAAGAGTTACTGCTACATTAAGTGGAGGAACCGCTACTGTCGGAATTACATGGGATTCAAATCAAATTGCAACTATCAGTGACTACGGTGGAACACTGGCTTCTGGAACAAAAGTTGATGGTGCAGCAGTTGCAGTATATGGACAGGTTACAGCTGGTTCAACCGGTGTAAATCCATTAAATTATCATATAGGTGCTAATGAAGGACAAGTTATCAATCTTGGTTTTGAGAGTATGAAAGCTGATGATATTGGAATTACATCAGGTGTAAAAATCGATTCACAAAGTGGTGCTGAATTTGCTGTTAGTGCTATAGATGCTGCTGTTTATAAAGTTTCTGCATTTAGAGCTAAATTAGGTGCTGCTCAAAATAGACTTGAACATACTATTAAAAACTTAGGTGTTGCTTCTGAAAACTTAACAGCTGCTGAATCAAGAATTAGAGATGCTGATATGGCTAAGGTTATGGCAGAATATACAAGACAACAGATACTTATGCAATCTGGTACCGCTATGCTATCTCAAGCTAATCAATTACCTCAACAAGTATTACAATTACTAAGATAATAATTCTATTAAAGGGCGAATGGATTCGCCCTTTTTTATTATCCTTTTTTATTATTAATATTTTGTTCTATTTCATATCAAAAAACTCCTCCAAAAATGGAGGAGTTTTTTGATATATTAAAGTACTTTTGTCTTTTTTATCCAACCAATAACAATAGGACTTGCAATATACAATGAAGAATAAGTACCAACAACAACACCTACTGCTAATCCAAAAGCAAATGGTGCAATTGCTCTTCCACCCCAAATCAATATTGGCAATACGACTAAAAATGTTGTAAGTGATGTATTTATTGATCTAACTATAACTTCATTGATACTTGTATTAACAATTTCTTCAATACTCTTTTTTCCTCTTAATTTTTTCATATTCTCCCTTATTTTATCATATACAACAATAGTATCGTTTAGCGAATAACCTGCTAATGTCAAAAACGCAGCAATTGCAGCAACATTAATTTCAATACCAAATATAGAATAAAATCCCATTGTAATAATAATATCATGCGCTAAAGCTATAATTGCACCTATACCAAATGAAAATTTAAATCTTAATGTTATATAAGCTAATAATAATACTAAAGAAATAATAACTGCATACCATGCATATGATTTAATTTCTTCTGCAGCATAACCAGAAACATCGTTAAATTCCAAAAAATCAATCTTTATATCTTTTTCTGAAAATTTACTTTTCATAGATTTTATTAATTCTTCTTTTAATGCTGTAGAACCTGATAATGATTCTTTTAACACTACAGAATATTGAAACAATTCAGAATTTTTAACATTTAAATTTTTTAATTTAGCAATTTTTGCTGTAGCATAATCTGATTTTATTGAACTCAATATATTTCTTATTTCGTTAATACTTACTTCTTTATCAGAGGAGATTACAAACTCTGTTCCTCCTGCAAAATCCACACCTAAATTAAAACCTTTGGTGAAAACAAATATTAAACCTGTTATTACTAATAATAAAGATAAAAGAATAAATACTTTTCTTTTCCCAACAAAATCAATCATCTTTTCCCCTCCTCTACAGCCGCACTTTGATATTTTTTCACATTAATTAGATGACTTGTGGATTCAAGAATTGCTCTTGATACAACTAAGTTTGTAAACATACTACCTAAAACACCAATAATTAATGTAATTGCAAATCCTCTTACAGTACCTGTAGCAAAATAATATAATACAACACCTGCTAACACTGTAGTTAAATTTGCATCAAATAAGGTCCAAAATGCTTTGTCAAAACCAAATCTAACGGCTGTCAAAGGAGGTCTTCCATGTCTTAATTCCTCTTTTATTCTTTCATAAATAATTACATTACCATCAACAGTTGTACCAAAAGTTAATATAATACCTGCTAAACCAGGTAAAGTTAAAATAGCATGAGTACCGGCTAAAACTCCTAATAATAATACTGAATTAAATAGCAATGCAATATCTGCAACAACACCCATCCATCCATAAAAAGCTATCATATAAACCATAACAACTAATAAACCTAATAATCCTGCTTTTACTATTGTTTCAACAACATCTCTTCCTAATGTTGGACCTGTTGTTCTTTCCTGGAATTTTACTAAATCAACTGGTAAATTTCCTGCTTTTATCAAAGCTGCTACATTTCTTGCTTCTTCAATGGTTTGGATACCTTCAATTACAGCTGAACTACTTGTAATTTTCTGATTAACAACTGGCGCAATAATAACTCTATTATCCAAAATAATAGCCAATCTTTTTCCAACCAAATTTCCAGTTATCAATTCAAATTTTTTGCTTCCTTGAGAACTAAATTTTAAATTTACCAAAAAGCCTTTTTTTCTTGTATTAATATCGGCATTAGCATCAACAACTTCTGTTCCTGTAAATTCAAAAGGTTCTTTTCCAAATGTAAAGTATTTTTGAACTTTATACCATGTCGTTTCATCATATAAATCTCTCACATAATCATATATGGGTTCCTCTTTACCATTGATAACTACATATTTATTTCTTCTGATTACTGGTTTGGTATCAGATGTTTGTACATCTATTACTTCAGCAAAATATAATTTACCTCTGCTACCTATCAATTTTTCTGCAGTTTCGATATCTGTAATTCCTGGTATTTCAACACGAACTCTTATCTTATTACCACTAACTACTTTGGATACAACAGCTTCTGTATATCCTGCAGCATCTAACCTCTTTCTTAAAACCAAAATAACATTATCAATAATTTCATTTGGATCTGTTCCTTCATCCAGTTTCATGTTATATTCCAACATACTTCCGCCTTTAATGTCTAATCCAAGTTTAATATTAGAAAAATACTTAAAAACTCCTGTATTTTCGCTGGCTGTTTTTGATGGCCAGAAAAACATTAATAATGCTGTTAGTATAACTACTACCGAAATGATTACTCTAACTTTGTGTGACTTCACAAAACCAACCCCCTTGAAAATTACTTTTTATTTTCTTCTTTATTTGATTTAGAAAGAATTGCCACTATTGAACTTTTAGTTATATCTAATTCTGTTTTATCCGCTGTTCTAATTCTAACAAAATCATTATTTATATTCACTATTTTTCCTATTATTCCTGATTGAGTTAAAATTTTATCATCTTTTTTTAGCTTAGATAACATATCTTTGTGCTTTTTTTCCTGCCTTTTTTGTGGCATTATAATTAAGAAATACATTAACCCAAAAATCAAAATAAATGGAAATAATAAACTCCAAATACTTCCCGTAGCTGAAGTTGATGCAGCAGCACCAGCGCTTGTTTGAGGAGCAGCTGACTCAGGTGGGCCAAAAAATAAAAAATTTGTTATACTGTGAAAATTCATAATAACTTCACCTCCAAATTAATTTTTTCTTAGAATATTATAACACAGATTTGTGATTTATGGAAATTTTTATGATATAATTAAAAGGGAATTTTATCATTTTTGTGGAAAAAATGATTGAAAAACAATCAAGGGGGTATGAAAATGGAACTTTTAAAAGAACTTGAAAGTATTATAAACAACCTTACAGAAAAATACAACAAAGTCAAAGAAGAAAGAGACGCATTAAAAAAAGAAAGTGAAGAGCTTTATGCAGAATATGAAAATCTTACAAGAGAAAGGGATATGTTAAAAAACCAAATTGATGAATTTAAAAAGAATGAAGAAGAAATGGAAAAATACATTCAAGAAATCAATTATAAATTGAAAGAAATTTTAGGAGAAGAAAATTCTGAGGCAACATCAGAAACTTATATTCCTGATGAAACAATTTCAAATGATTCCTCAAACATAGAGGGTACTTCCCACGAAGAGCCTAAATGGTAATATAGTTATAGTATAGAGGCGGTGAAATTATGGGAGACAAGAGACAAAAACATATATATTTTGATTTACTTGGAAAAAAATACGATTTTATTACCGATGAACCAGAAGAAGTTGTAAGTGAAATTTTAGAAAATATAAAAAGGAATGTAGAAGAAATATATTCTAAAATGAACAATCCAGATCTGGTTCATATATTGTTATTTCTTCTTTTAAATGAAAATCTGGAAAAATTAGAATTAAAAAATGGCTTAAAAGAACTAATAGATAAAGTCTCTTTTGTCTCCCATAATAAAGTATAAAGAAATTTGGTGGTGTGAAAATGAAAATAGGCTTTTTTGATTCCGGAATAGGTGGTTTAACCGTTTTAAAAAAGGTGGTCGATACCTTTAAAGGCCACCACTATTTTTATTTCGGAGATACTTTAAATGTTCCTTATGGTTCAAAACCAATTAAAAAAATCATACATATACTAAAGAATCTATTCCTATTTTACGAAGAAATTGGAATAGACATCGTTGTTGCGGCCTGTAATACATCTGATTCAATAATTTTAAGAAATTATATAGATATAGGTTCATATAACTTTAAATATATTAGCATCTTAGAAAACGCCATTTCCCAAATAAAAGAAAAGGAAAATGTATTGTTATTAGCTACTGAAAATACAGTGAAAACAGGTACATATAGAGAATTATTAATCTCCAAAAATACAAAACTAACTGAAATAGCGTGTCCTTTGTTTGTACCTCTTATCGAAGAAGGAATATGGCATGGCCCTATAGCTGAATCTATTGTAAATTTTTATCTAAAAAAACAAAGAAAATATGATAAAATAATTTTAGGTTGTACACATTATCCAATATTAGAAAAACACATAAAAAAAGTTGTCAAAGGAAAAATAATAGATCCTGCTGATGGAATTGTTGAATCATTAAAGTTACATTTGCCAATTATAAATTCATCACCTGAAATCCAATTTTATATTTCAGGAGATTTACACAAGTTTATACATAATTCCGAAAGAATTTTAGGAAGAAACAATTATAATGTAAAATATTCCTCCTTAATCCTTGGGGAAAACGGAGTGGTTTTATGGTAAAAAAAAGAAAAATATTGTTAATTACCGGTTTATCTGGCGCTGGAAAAACTACAATTTTAAAGATTTTAGAAGATATCAATTATTACACAATAGATAATATTCCGCCTCATTTGATTGAGGAATTTTTAATAATGTTATTAAATAGTTCTGATATTGATAACATTGCGTTTGTTAGTGATATAAGATGGAAAAATCCAAAAGAACTAAAAAAAGAAATCCTAAAAATACGAAAACGTTTTAAATACACCGATATTACTTTCAAAGTAATTTTTTTAGATTCTTCTATAGAAACAATAAAAATAAGATTTATGAAATCAAGAAGAGGACATCCTTTACAAAATTCAAATTTAACACTTGATGAATCTATAGACAAAGAAATTGAATTGATGAACCCTATAAAAGAAATATCAGATATTGTAGTTGATACAACAAATCTTGAACCTTCAAAATTTAGAGAAAAAATATTTGAAATTTTAGACGAACAAAAAGAAAATAATACAAAAATAAAAATAATTAGTTTTGGTTTTAAATATTCATCACCAAATGATTTAGATTATCTATTTGACGTAAGGTTTCTTCCAAATCCTTATTATATAAAAGAATTGTTTGTACAAACTGGTAAAGATAAGGAGATTATAGATTACCTGGAACATTTCGAAGAGTCCAAAGAGATTGTTAACTCAATATTTGAAATTTTGATAAAAATTCAAAAATGGTATTCTATAACAGGAAGAGTATCTATAAATGTTGGCATAGGTTGCACCGGTGGGCGACATAGATCTGTATATGTTGCTGAAAAATTATATGCTTTATTAAAATCAAAAAATTATAATGTTTCTATTTATCATAGAGATATCAATAGGTGATATTATGTCTGTATTTTCCGAAGAAGTTAAATTAGAACTGGTAAATTCAAAGATTGATTACCCTGAAATTGAATTATTTGGATTTATAAAAGGAAAAGGAAGTTTTGTTATAGAAGAAGATAATCATTTCTTAAAATTATCAATTTCTTCTATGAATACCTTAAAAAGGGTTTATAAACTTTCCAAAGAATTATTTGAAGAATGGATAACTACATATATAAAAATTGAAAAAAGGCTTAAACTTGGAAGAATGGGAGAATTATATTTTAATCTAATGCATGCAAAAATTATATTTGAAGAAAGAAATATCGATATTTTCTCAGATGGTGTCCCAAATTATATCGCTAAAGATCCTTATTTATTTGGTATTTTTTTGAGAGGTTTATTTTTAAGTTGTGGATCTGTTTCTATTACTAAAAATTATCATTTTGAAATATTCTCAGACTTCACAGAACTCTTTGCTCAAATGATAATAAAAAATTTACAAAATCTTATAGGAATCAAAGCTAATTATATAACAAAAAATAATAAAATAAAAATATACATAAAATCATCTAAAGATATTTTAAATGTCTTAGAATTAATTGGAGCTCATAAATCTGTGGAAAAAATATCAACTATTATCAAAGTTCGCGAATTAAAAAGCAATGTGTCGCGAACATTTAATTTTATCTCAGCAAATGCTACAAAAACTGCTGAAAGTGCTTCAAAACAAATTGAAAATATAACTATAATTTTAAATAATATTGGATTGGATAATTTACCAGACGATTTAAAACAAATAGCTTTATATAGACTTGAAAACGAAAGTGATAGTTTAAGTGAAATGGCTGAAAATTTAAATATATCAAAATCCACCTTATATTATAAAATGAAAAAATTAGAAAAAATCGCAAATGATTTAAAAAGAGGTGAATTGCCATGAAATGCCCTTATTGTGGTTTCGAAGAAACCAGGGTTTTAGATTCTCGAACAATTGCAGAAGGTACTGTGACGCGAAGGAGACGTGAATGTTTAAGATGTAATAGCAGATTCACAACTTATGAAAGATACGAAACTCATAAAATCTTTGTAATTAAAAAGAACGGGCAAAGGGAAATTTTCGATAGACAAAAAATTTTAAATGGTCTCATAAAGGCTTGTCATAAACGAGCTATAAGTTATGAACAAATTGAAAATTTAGTAGCCGAAATAGAAGAAAAAATTAGAAAAATGGGAACATCAGAAATTGAAAGCGTTAAAATTGGTGATATGATCATGAACGAATTAAAAAAAATAGATCATGTTGCTTATGTTAGATTTGCTTCTGTTTACAAAGAGTTTGGGGATTTAGATCATTTCGTAAAAATAATAAATGACTTAAGAAAAAAAGAAAATTAAGGAGGTTTAAATATGATTCCAGGTGAGAAAATACAATTAACCAGAGAAGGTTATGAAAGTTTAATAAAAGAGAAAGAAGCACTAAAAAATAAATTAATGACAGAAATAGCTGAAAGAATTAAAGAAGCAAGAGAACTCGGAGATTTATCTGAAAATAGTGAATATGAAGAAGCGAAAAACGAACAAGGTAAAATAGATTCAAGAATTAAAGAAATAGATTATATCCTGGAAAATGCTGAAGTTATTGATGAATCGGAAAGCAATAATGAAGAGGTAAATTTAGGAAATACTGTTATAGTTAAAGATTTAAAAAAGAATATTGAAGAAACCTATAAAATTGTTAATTCTCAAGAAGCAGATATTTTTTCAGAACCTAAAAAAATTAGCTCCGAATCGCCACTAGGAAGGGCTTTATTAAAAAAGAGAATTGGTGATAGAATTAAGTTTAAAACGCCACTAAATAAAGAAAGAGAACTTGAAATTTTAGCTATATTAAAATATGGAGGTGCTTGATTTGAGCGATTTAAGAGAACAAAGATTAAAATTAATTGAAGAGATAAGAAAAGAAGGAAGAAATCCATATCCTTATAGATTTGAAAAGGATATGAAAGTTGAAGAGATTAAAGAGAAATATAACAATATTTCTGACGGTGAATTATTAGAAAATGAAGTATTTAAATTTGCAGGAAGAGTAATGTCAATAAGGAAACATGGAAAATCCGCTTTCATTGTTTTAAAAGATGATACAGGTAGGATTCAAGCTTATATAAGAAAAGATAAGGTTCAAGATGGAAAATTTGATGAATTTAAAAAATATATGGATATTGGTGATTGGATTGGAATAGAAGGATTTCCTTTTAAAACTCATACAGGCGAATTGACATTATTAGTACTTGATTTTGAAATTCTTTCTAAAGCATTAAGGCCTTTGCCAGAAAAATGGCATGGTTTAAAGGATAAAGAAGTAAAATATAGACAGAGATATGTTGATATGATAGCAAATGATGAAAGCTTAAAAACATTTGTTACACGATTTAAAGCTATTAGATATATAAGAGAGTTCTTAAACTCAAAAGGTTTTATCGAAGTAGAAACTCCTATTTTACATCCTATTTTAGGAGGAGCAAATGCAAGACCTTTTATTACACATTTAAATGTTTATGACACTAATATGTATTTAAGAATTGCACCAGAATTATATTTAAAAAGATTAGTTGTTGGTGGTATGGAAAAAATTTACGAGATTGGAAAAAATTTCAGAAATGAAGGAGTATCTTATAAACACAATCCAGAGTTTTCAATGATGGAATTATATCAGGCATATGCTGATTATACTGATATGATGAAAATTACAGAAGACGTTTTGTCTTATGTTGTCGAAAAAATACATGGTACAACAAAAATAAATTATCAAGGTGTTGAAATTGATTTTAAACCACCATTTAAAAGAGTAAAAATGAGAGATTTTATCAAAGAACATCTTGGAGTTGATATATTAGAAGATCCTGATGAAAAATTAGTTGAAGTTTTAGAAAAAAATGGTGTAGAGGTAATGGTTGAAGATAAAGGTCATTATATTGATGAATTATGGTCTTTAGTAGAAGATAAGATTGTTCAACCAACATTCGTATTAGAACATCCTGTAGAAATATCACCATTGGCAAAAAGACATAGGGAAGATCCAAGAGTTACAGAAAGATTTGAATTAATTATATATGGAAGAGAATTAGCTAATGCTTTTAGCGAATTAAATGATCCTGTTGATCAAATGCAAAGATTTAAAAAGCAGGTGGAATTAAAAGAAAAAGGTGATGAGGAAGCTCAGATGATGGATTTAGATTTTGTTAGAGCTTTAGAATATGGTCTTCCACCAACTGGCGGTTTAGGTATTGGAATTGATAGATTTGTAATGTTCCTTACAAATGCAGAAACAATAAGGGATGTTATAGCTTACCCAATAGTTAAACCTATGAAATTTGAAGACGAAGAAAAATTAATGGAATCCGACGAATAAAATTAACCTTTTTTAAATATTAAATTCATCTTTATGTATATAATATATAAAGGTTATTGTTATTTAATCTTATAAAAATAAATAATATAATAATAAAATATAGGAGGATGATTGAAATGGCTAGAGTATGTGAAGTGTGTGGTAAAAGACCAACAGCTGGAAATAGTGTTGCTCACTCAAAAGTAACAACAAGAAGATGGTGGAAACCAAATATCCAAAAAGTAAAAGTTGTTTTAGAAGATGGTACTGTTAAAAGAATGAATGTATGCACAAGCTGTTTAAAAGCTGGAAAAGTTAAAAGAGCTATATAAAAACATATAAAAAGCGCCGTAGGGCGCTTTTTATGTTATAATATAGATAATAATCAATTAGAAATTGCATACAAAAATGAGGGTGGTATTTTGAAGATATTAGGTCCTGTTGTTACCTCTAAATCAATAGGAAAATCGTATATACAATTAAGGGATTTAATACCTTTAGCAAAAAAATTTCATTATGATGGAATCGCATTATTTGAAGATCATCCAAAATCATGGATTAGTTTTATTTCATTGTGCAATAAATACAAACTAAAACCTATCATACTATTTGAAAAAGGGGATAGGATTTATGTTCCTAAAAATTCTAATGATCTAAAAAAGTTAATCAAATTTTATAACGGAATTGAAATTAAATTTCCATCTATTGAAAAAGATTATATTTTAAAAAAGATTGTCTATCCAACAAAAAGATTTTCAGAATTGACAAATGATATCGAAGGTGATTATATAAAAAAAGATTATGGAATAGAAAATTATGTAGATAAGAGATTATATAATTATATTATAAAAACAAAATTTGATTATAAAATCTCAGAATTTTACATTGGTATTCCTAAAATGGGAGGTTTTAAAAAATTATATGAAACAATCTTGCCTTTAATAAGCAAATTACCAGATAATTATGTTGAAAGGTTAAGAAGCGAATTAGAAGTTATAAGAAAATTAAATGTATCTGATTATATTTTATCAGTAAAAAAAATAATAGATATAGCAAAAAAAACAGGCAGTCTTGTTGGACCTGGAAGAGGTTCTGCTGTAGGATCTCTCGTAGCTTATTTGTTAGGAATAACACTTATAGATCCGATAAAATACAATCTATATTTTGAAAGATTTTTAAATGTTTCCCGACAAGAGCTTCCTGACATTGATATTGATGTAGAGTCAGAAAAAAGAGACTTAATTATAGAAAATCTTTCAAGGGAATTTGAAATAGCTCAGGTTAGAACATATGTAAAAATGAAAAGCAAAAGTGTATTCAAAAAATTAAAAGAATTTTTAGAGGTCGATTACTCAAATAGGTTTAAAAAACCCATAAGATCTCCTGAAAATATTCATTTATATAAAAATCCCCAATTTAAAGACTATTATATTCTTGCATTCTATTTAGAAGGATTAGAAATTGCTGAATCCGTTCATGCTGCCGGAATAATCTTATCTGACAAACCTCTAAAAGATCATATTCCTCTTGATTTATCGAGAAAAGTCTCTATAACTTTATGGGAAATGGATGAATTAAAAGAAATTGGTATAGAAAAATTCGATTTATTATCCCTTGATACCCTTTCTCTACTAAAAAAATTCGATTTTAAATATTCAAAATATCATTTTCAAAATTTAAATAACAAAAAAGTTTATGAAATAATATCAAAAGGTTTAACTGAAGGAATATTTCAACTTGAATCCAATCTTGCTAAAAAATTAGCTAAAAAGTTAAAGCCAAAAAATTTTGATGAGTTGTATATTCTTCTAGCATTAAATAGGCCAGGTCCATTAAATTCTGGAATGTTCGATGAATATCTTGAAGGTAACAGTAAAGAATATTTAAAAAAACTTCTATCGGAAACAAAGGGAGTTATTATATTTCAGGAACAAGTTATGTATTTAGCTCAAAAATTGGGCGGATTAACTCCTTATGAATCCGATAATTTTAGAAAAGCTATTGCTAAAAAGAATGTTGAAAAAATTGAAAATTTAAAATCAAAATTTATTTCTAACGCTGCTAAAATAATTGGTATTAATGAAGCAAAAAAATTGTATTCTAAAATTGAAAATTTTGCTCAATATGCATTTAATAAATCTCATAGTGTTGCTTATGCCCATTTAAGCTATTGGATTACTGAAATAAAAAGTTTACATCCAGAAAAATTTTATCTTGAATACATTAAATATAAAGGTTTTTCTTTTGAGCTTTTTAATGAAATAAAACTTATGAATATAAACCTAGATATTCCTTCTATAAACCATCCTATAGGATTAACTAAAAAAAATCATATAACTTTACCTCTACGAATAATAAAAGGTGTAGGAGAATTCGCAGAAAAGCGTATTTTAGAAGATATTCAAAAAAATGGGAAATATATATCATTTGAAGATTTCATAAAAAGGTCAAAAAATATTGGGATAACAAGAAATATTATTGAACAAATGATTAAAGGTGGAACTTTTGATATATTTGATAAAAATAGAAGAAAATTATTTAGAAAAATTTCAGAAATTGAAATGTATGCTAGTGAAGATTCTAAAAAAATATTATCCAACGTTTTTGGAGAAAATATTGAAAATAATGATAAGAAAATCACAACCTCAAAAGAAGATATAATTAATTTTGAAAAAGAAGTTTTCGGTTTTAGTATTTCTATACAGAGTATGTCTTGATTTTATAAAAAAAATATGATATAATCCAATTGAAATAAAACATTAAGATGTTCGAGGGCTAGGCCCTCGAACTCTCTTTTATTTAAAATAAGGAGGTGTAAGACATATGAATAATATTAAAGACCTGATAAAAGAAAAAGCTGATGAAATCGCTAAAAAAATGGATTTAGAAATTTTTGACATTTCTCTAAAGAAAGTGAGAAAAAAGTTGAAATTAGAAATAATAATAGATAAATTAAATGGTTATGTTGGAATAGACGAGTGTGAAATTTTTTCCAGGGAAATTGAATCTTATTTAGACGAAAAAGACCTTATAGAAACTTCTTATGATTTAATAGTTAGTTCTCCAGGATTAGATAGACCTTTAAGAAATTTAAACGATTATATTCGTTTTAAAGGTAACCTTGCAAAAATTATATTAAGAGAGAGAATCGAAAATAGAACTGCTATAAAAGGTTATATTGTGAATATTGAAAATGATATTATTCTCGTAAAAGAAAAAGATGGCGGAAAATTGATAAAAATACCTTATGCTAAAATACTTAGAGCAAATCTGGAAATAGATTTATAGGAGGTGATAAAATGAATGTTGTTTTAATTGAAGCTTTAGAAGAATTAGAAAGGGAAAAGGATATAAAAAAAGAAGTGTTGCTAGAAATTATTGAAAAAGCCATTGAAAAGGCTTATAAAAATAATTATGAAATGGAAAATGTTGAAGTAGTAGTTGACAAAAATCATGGTGAAATCAGTATATATCAGATATTAAAGGTTGTTGAAAAGGTTGAAAATGAAGGAGAGGAAATATCTATTGAAGATGCAAAAAAAATTAATTCAAAAGTCCAAATAGGTGATTTAGTAAAGAAAAAAATTAACCCTAAAAAAGAATTCAAAAGAATAGCGGCTCAAACTGCAAAACAAGTAATTAAACAAAGTATAAGAGAAATAGAAAAAGAAAACTTATATCATAAATACTCTCCACTTGAAGGTAAAATTACAACTGCCGAGGTATTGTTAGTAACAAATGAATATGCTGATATAAGAATAGGCAAATTAGAAACAAAATTACCTAAAAAAGAATGGATTCCAAATGAATCATTATATTCTGGAGATATTATAAAAGTATATATAAAAAATATTCAAAAAACTACAAAAGGTCCAAAAATTTTGGTAACAAGAAGTGCTCCAGAGTTTGTTGAAGAATTATTTAAAATGAATATTCCAGAAATTGAAGATGGTATTGTAAAAATTAAAAAAGTTTATAGAGAACCCGGAATTAGAAGTAAAATAGCTGTATATTCTGAAGATCCAAAAATAGACCCAGTTGGAGCATGTATTGGTGAAAATGGTGTTAGAATTAGTCAAATATTAGAAGATTTAAAAAACTTAGAAAAAATAGATGTTATAAAATGGTCTGATAATATTGAAGAATTAATAAAAAACGCACTTGCTCCCGCTCAGGTCTTAAATATAAAATTAGATAAGAAAAACAAAATGGCTCTGGTTCATGTGCCAGAAAATCAACTCTCTCTGGCAATAGGTAAAGGTGGTCAAAACGCAAGAGCTGCTGCCAAAATTACCGGTTGGAAAATAGATATACACACTGTTTGAATTAATTAAAAAGGAACACAATTTTAATAATACTTAAATCAAAAAGTCTTCTTTTTGCTGTAAAATTGAATCGAACTAAAAAATGAGGAGGCGGATTTAACACTATGTCCCAACAGGTTTTGAAAAAAGTTCTCAGAGATAAAAAACAAAGAATGACAGCACAAAGAGAGTTGATTTTAAAAATATTTATGGAATCAAAAGGAAGATTAATGAGTTTAGATGATGTTTATATGAATATTAGAAAAAGAAAAAACCATAAAACAAGTAAAATGACTGTTAAAAGGGGTATTGATCTTTTAGAAGAATTAGGAATTATAAGAAAAGTCAATTTTGAAGACGGAACACCCAGATATGAGTTAATAGAAGAAATAGAAAATGAACCAAAAGTATTGTTCATATGTGAAAATTGTGGAAAAGCTGTGAAACTTGACCTTGATAAAGATAAAATTAAAAGCATATTACCTTACGAAAATATCGAAATTAAAGACTTTGATTTAAAGATATATGGAATGTGCTCAGAATGCAAATAATACTGCACTTAATGTGCAGTATTTTTTTTACTAATATTGCATATCCAAAATATATAAAATAGCGGGTAATAATTACCCGCTATTTTAGGAATTTACTTATTTCATTTTTCAAAAGCCCTATACCTTCACCAGTTTTTGAAGATACTGGAAAGTATAAATATTCTCCATATCCTGATAGAACAGATTTTATTAAATTTAATTTTTTCTGTCTTTCAGACTTTTTTACTTTATCTAATTTAGTAAGAACTATCATAAATGGTATTTTTAATTCTCTTAGCCATTGAATCATTTCTATATCTTTTTTCTGCGGTTCATGTCTATGGTCTATCAATAAAAAAACCATTTGCAAAGAATATCTATTAACAAAATAATCTTCTAATAAATTTGCCCATTTTTTCTTTTCTTCTTTTGAAACACTTGCAAATCCATATCCTGGTAAATCAACAAGATATCCTTTATTATCTACATTATAGAAGTTTATAGATCTTGTTTTTCCAGGATTAGAACTTATTTTAGCTATTTTAATACCAAATAATTTATTCAACAAACTCGATTTCCCTACATTCGAACGACCTGCAAATGCTATTTCGGCATTTAATGGTGGTGGATAATCACCTTTCATATATGCAGTTTTTATTAACTCCACTTTTTTAAACATATCTATTCCTCCAATAAAGCTATTTTTAACACTTCTTTTATATTACTTACCTTATGAACTTTAATTTTTTTCAATATTTCTTCTGGAATTTTTTCTAAATCTTTTTCATTATCTTTAGGTATTATTACTTCTTTTATACCACTTCTATATGCAGAAAGCAATTTTTCTTTAATTCCTCCTACTGGTAATACCTTTCCCATTAATGTAATTTCACCAGTCATTGCTATTTCGTTATTTATTGGTTTTTTTAATAAAGACGAAACTATTGATGTTGTTAATGTCACACCTGCAGACGGTCCATCTTTAGGTACTGCACCTTCTGGAACATGGATATGAAAATTACAATTACTAAATTTTTCAATAAGAGATTCATCCATTTCCTCTATCAACGACTTAGATAATGTTAAAGCTATTTGAGCTGATTCTTTCATCACATCGCCAAGTTTTCCTGTAATTATTATTTTCCCTTTTCCAGAAGTTATAAGTGTTTCAACCTGTAATATTTCTCCACCATATGCCGTCCATGCCATTCCAGTAGCCACACCTATCTCTGGTTTTTCTAACTTATCTGATCTAAAATAAGGTGGAGTGCCTAAAAAGTCTCTTACATTGCTTACCTTAACATTTATCTTTTCTTCTCCTTCTGCTATTTTTAAAGCTATCTTCCTCATAAGTTTTGCCAGAATTCTTTCTAATGATCTTACTCCTGCTTCTCTTGTATATTCAGAAATTATCTTTTGCAAAGCTGATTTATTTATCTTAACCTGTGTTTTATTTAAACCATGTTCTTCCAATAGTTTTGGAATTATATAATCCTTTGCTATATAGTATTTTTCCGCATCTGTATAACCTGGGATTTGTATAATTTCCATCCTGTCTCTTAAAGCTGTCGGTATTGTATGTAATACATTTGCAGTAGTAATAAATATTACTTCAGATAAATCAAAAGGAATCTCAAGATAATGATCTATAAAACTATTGTTTTGTTCAGGATCTAAAACTTCTAATAAAGCTGCAGCAGGATCTCCCTGATAAGATATTCCCATTTTATCTATTTCATCAAGAACTATAACAGGATTTTTTACATTCAATCTTTTAATTAGCTGTATAATTCTTCCTGGCATTGCTCCAACATATGTTCTTCTATGACCTCTTATTTCAGCCTCATCCCTCATTCCTCCAAGAGATATTCTACCAAACTTTCTTCCCAATGCTTCTGCCACAGACTTCCCAAGAGATGTTTTACCAACGCCAGGAGCCCCAACAAAACAAAGTATTGGTGACTTTGGTTTATCAGATAGTCTTCTCACCGCTAAAAATTCTAAAATTCTTTCTTTAGGTTCTTTTAATCCATAATGATTTTTGTTCAATAACTTTTCCGCATCCTTAATATTCAATCTATCTGTTGTTTTTCTATTCCATGGAAGATTTATAATCCAATCTATATATGTTCTAACAACATTAGCTTCAGGAGAATATGGTGACATTTTTTCAAGTCGTGATAACTCATGTTTGGCTTTTTCCTTTACATAATCTGGTAAATCTGAATTTTCTATTTTTTCTTTTATTTCTTTCATTTCTTCATCAACTTCACCTGAAAGCTCTTCTTGAATTGCTTTTAGTTTTTCTCTTAAATAAAATTCTTTTTGTCCCTTTTCAATTTTTTCTCTTACTTTTGATTCTAATACTTCTTCTATTTCTAACAATTCTATTTCTCTTGTTAAAATTTCCAATTCTAATTCTAATCTTTTCTTTGGATGTAATTCCTCTAACAATTCCTGTTTTTCTTCAAGTTCAAGAGGCAATACGGAAGCAATTAAATCACTTATAACTTCCGGATCATTAGTATCTTCTAAAACCATTATTGCTTCTTGTGGAAATTTTTTCGTTAACCCTATATACTTTTCAAACAATCCTTTAACTTTTCTTACAAGTGCTTCTAATACTTTTGTTATTTTGTACTTTCTTTCTAAAGGGAATATTTTAAACTTAAACATATCTTTTTCTTCTATAACTTTCTTTACCTCTGCCCTTTTTAAACCTTCTACAAGAATCTTATATTCTCCATCAGGTAATTTAGCAATCTGAACCACTCTACCAACTGTTCCTACTTTATACAAATCTTCTATAGTAGGATTTTCTAATTCAATATCTTTTTGCGAAACAAAAAACAATAAATTATTATATTTCTCAAGAGATTCCTCCAATGCTTTAATAGATTTTTTTCTTCCAATTAGCATAGGTAGAATTGAATTTGGAAAAATAACCAATTTTGCTCTAGTAGCAATTACAGGTAACTCTTCTGGAATACTCTCTTTAAAAGATTGATCTATAAATCTATCTATAGCACTTTTTTTATTATCCATATACTCAACCTCCATTTTTATTCTAAATTTAACATATACATTAATAAATTAAGACGGAAATATGGTAAAATATACAATTGAAATAGACTTTTTAATATGAAATAAATATAAGCCGATTTATATTTTAACACATATAATTGTAATTTATTAGGTATTTATGGTAAAAATAAAGAAAAAATAAATAGAAGCGATTATTAAAAGGTGGGAATGGCGTGACTCAAATGATTGAATTGTTTGGACTAAAACTCTTATCAGGTAAGAAAGAGGAAATGTGGAATTTTATAAAGAGAAAAATCAACTCAGATGAAAAAACCTGGGTTGTTACACTTAATGCTTTAATGTTCCTGGAATATTTTAAAAATACTGAATATAAATATGAATTACAAAATTCCACAATTTCAATACCAGATGGAATTGGTGTTGTTAAATATTTGGAAAAATGGGGATATGCTACTGAGAGATGTCCAGGAATAGATACTATGCTAAAAATATGCGAATGGCAGGAACATAAGATATTTTTATTAGGATCTCAACCAGGTATTGCTGATAAAGCTAAAAATCATTTAAAAGAAAAATTCCCACAAATTTCCATAGTTGGAACCCATCATGGATATTTCAAAAACCATAATGAAGTGATAGAAAAAATAAATAACAGCGGCGCCGAAATTCTTTTTGTAGGCATGGGAGTTCCAAAACAAGAAGAATTTATTTATAAAAATATACACAAGTTAAATGTAAAAATGGCTATGGGAGTTGGTGGAAGTATAGATGTAATCTCTGGCAAGATTCCAAGAGCACCTAAGGTATTTCAAATATTTGGCCTTGAATGGCTATATAGAATGTTAAGAGAACCAAAGAGATTCAAAAAATTACCAGATTTAATGAATTTTTATTTTAAAATTTATCGTTCAAAAGAAATGCCAGTAAATTTAGAAGTAATAAATCTTTAAAGGACAATCTTTTAGATTGTCCTTTTATTTTTATATGTTTTATGGTAAAATTATTGTAAATAGTGCCAGGAGGGATAAAATGAATCTTCATCATATCGTCGAATTAACAGTAAGTTATATATCAGATATATCTTATATTATGGCTATTATAGTAATCTTTTTTGGTATGTTAAAAGGATTTTCCATCTTTTTAAAAGATATATTATTAAGCAAAAAATCTGAAGAAGCTACTTGGGAAAGTAGGTTGGAATTAGGCCATTCATTTTCTTTAGGATTAGGCTTCTTAATAGGCTCCAGCATCTTAAAAACAACGGTTGCTCCAACGTGGAATGATATCGGACAACTAGCTACAATAATTGCAATAAGAACAACATTAAATTATTTTTTAACTAAAGAAATAAAAGAACATAAAAAGGATGTTGCAAATGGTTCGAGATAATATAATATGGATGAAAGAATTTTTAAAGGAATCAAATAAAAATATTATAAATAATATTAAAAATAATAAAATTCCATTAATTGAAAAGAAACAATTAAATTCATATCTTGAATTTCTTAAAGAAAAAAATATCAAGGTAATTACCTATTTTGACGATGAATATCCAGAAAAATTAAAAAGAATATATAATCCACCAGTAATGCTATATATTAAGGGTAACAGCGAATTATTAAAAAGAGAATCAATAGGTATTGTAGGTTCTAGAAAATGCACATCATACGGCAAAAATATAACCCTTTCCTTTTCAGAAATTTTATCTAAAGAATATGTTATTGTAAGCGGAATGGCATATGGCATTGATTCTTATGCTCATAAAGGCGCAATAAAAAATGGAACAGTTGCCGTATTAGGTAGTGGGGTAGATATTCCTTACCCTGTTTCCAACGCCAATCTTTATTATGAAATATTAAATAACAATGGATGTATTGTTTCAGAATATGCTCCAGGTACTCCTGCACAACCATTTAGGTTCCCTGAAAGAAATAGAATAATTGTAGGATTAAGCAAATCAATTATTGTAGTGGAAGCCGCAAAAAGAAGTGGCTCTTTAATAACTGCAAGATTAGCAGCAGAATCTGGAATAGATGTTTATGCCGTTCCAGGAGATATAAATAAAAAAAGTTCAGAAGGAACAAATAACTTAATATATAATGGGGCTACCCCTATTGTTTCTGAAAAACATTTAAAAGATTTATTCAACATAAAACAAAATAAAAATATAAAACTAAAGAGTCCAATCGATATTAAAATAGTTTCTGCAATAACAAACGGATATAATTCCTTTGAAAAGATTATATATTACACAAACGAAAATCCTTCAATAATTTTGCAACGTTTGACAATTCTAACAATGGAAGATTTAATCATAGAAACTAATGGAATTTATTATTATAAAGGGGGATGATTATGAAAAAGATATCATATTTTATTATTTTTTTATTAACACTTGCACTATTTTCCTGTTCTTCACAAACTAACCAAGAACCTTATGAATATTTCTCTCCTCAAGATAATAACTATACTGAAATTGTTACTGAAGGTAAAGGTGTAACATTAGAAGATGCTGAAAGTAACGCAAGAATTCAAGCACTTCAAAATATAGTAGGAATGAGGATATATAATCAAACAACTGTAAAAAATTTTAAGTTAGTTGATAAAACCATCTTATCAAAAACATATGGATTCATAAAAGGGGCTCAAATAATAGAAACACATAACAATAACGGAATATACACTGTAAAGGTAAAATACAAAGTATCAAAAGATATTGGTGATGATGATTTCTTTTATATTTTACAACAAATGAAGAAACCAAAAATAGGTGTTTCTATTTCATTATCTTCAGATATTGATTTATCAAAAGACAAAATATCTGAAATTTCTGTTGAATCAGAATTAAGCAAATATGGTTTTAATTTATTCGACTCAAAAAGGATAAAGGAAATATCTGATAAGACAAAATTAGCAAATGAAGGGCTGGATATTCTGATTACAGGTAATGCTTATGCAGAGTATTCTGGTGAATACTATGGATTAAGCACTGCCAGATGTAAAATAGACTTAAAAGCTTATTGGGCATCTACTGGAAAATTAATTGCAAGCGTAACCTCTGAAGCTGGTGGTTCAGATGTTACAAAACTAAATGCTATTAAAACCGCAATAAAAAAAAGTTCAGAAATTGCTGGAAAAAAACTGGCTAAAAAAATTTTAAAAACCTGGATGGACTATCTGGCCAATGGGATTCCTATTCAAATTGTAGTACTGGATTTATCCAATAATGAATATCAAAATATAGCTAATAAAATTAAAACTACATTTAAAGTATTTTCATATAATTATTCTAACGGAAAAGCTGTTTTTGAAATCGAATCAAATAAATTCACTGATGATATATATAACCTATACTTTAAAGACTATAAACTTGTTACCCAAAACATAACATATTTGGTTATAAAATGAATTTTTTAATATGTAATTACTAATAAATACTATTAATCATACGTAAATACTTTTAAAAACAAAAAAATAGATAGAAAAATAAAATTTTTTGTGTTATAATTTTCTTGTAACAGTTTTTTTATAAATATAGTTAAGGGAGGGTAAAAAGATGAAAAAAGTTGCAGTATTAGTATTATTGGTATTACTTACTTTCACTTCTATCTTCGCTGTTTCAAACAAGATAGTTGTATGGTGTTCAGAAAAACAAGTAGATTTCATGAAAACTTTTGGTGAAAAGTTTACAAGAGATACTGGTATTTTAGTAGAAGTACAACAAGTAAATTTTGGCGACATCAAAGCAAAGTTCTTAACAGCAGCACAAGCAGGTGAAGGACCAGACATTATCGTTGGTGCTCATGACTGGGTTGGAGAATTGGTAGAAAACGGATTAATCGATTCAATCCCATTCTCTGCTATTGAAACAAGCAAATTTGCTAAATCAGGTTTAGATGCATTTACAGTAAATGGAAAATTATATGGTGTTCCATATGCTATTGAAGCTGTAGCATTATTATACAATAAAGATTATGTTGAAGAAGCACCTAAAACAATTGAAGAATTAAAAAAAGTTGCAGCAGAATACACTACAGATGAAACATTAGGATTTGTATATGATGCAGGAAACTTCTATTTCTCATACGGATTTATTGCAGGAAATGGTGGTTATGTATTTAAATGGACAAAAGAAAATGGTTATGATGTAAACAACATTGGTTTAGCAAACGAAGGTGCAATTAAAGGTGCTGAATTGATTAAATCATTCTTTGACGAAGGTTTAATTCCACAAGGCGCAAATTATGGAACAATGGATTCAATGTTTAAAGATGGTTTAGCAGCAATGATTATCAATGGCCCTTGGGCAGTAAAAGATTATATCAATGCTGGTATTGATTTTGGCGTATTACCTTTAACAGAATTAGATTTAGGAAATGGTCATCATGGAAAACCATTTGTTGGAGTACAAGGTTTAATGGTTAATGCAAGAAGTGAAAACAAAGCATTAGCAAAAGAATTTATAATCAATTATTTAGCTACAAAAGATGGAATTTACCAATTCTATTTAGCAGATCCAAGATTACCAGCAAGAACAGATGTTGCCCAAATAATTGAAGAAAAAGGTGGACCTGTTCCTAAAGAAATCGTTGATGCATTTGTAAAAAGTGCAGCTGGTGGAGAACCAATGCCTAATGTACCGGAAATGGGTTCAGTATGGGGACCAATGGGTGATGCATTATCACAAATCATTAATGGTCAATTAGAACCAGCACAAGCTTTAAAAGAAGCTGTTGAAAAAATAAAATCATCAATTTCAAAATAATTAATAAAGAAATGACGACTCGTAATGAGTCGTCATTTCTTTATTTTTAATCCATCATAAGCTGTTATTATATTATCCTTAAGATATATTTCTTCAAGTACAGAATGAACAGGATTATGTAAATGAGAAAAATGTGTAGCTATATATTTTGTATTACTATCGGTAATTCCTTCATTTTGCAATATTTTTCTAGTTTCTAAAACTTCTTCATATCCCATGTGGAATTCATATTTTTTATTAAATCCCATTGTTGCATCTAATATTACAATATCTAAATAATGTATATTATTCTTTATAAATTCTAATGTTTCTGGTAATACTTTCCCAGAATCAACTGCATATAATAACTTAATTCCATTCCTTTCAATAATATAATTTAACGGGGTTTCTCCATATTCCGATGTATGGTTTGCCTTTAATGTATGAATAACATAACCGTTCAAATGCAGTGTTTTATATGGTTCAACAGACATCAAACTAACTTTGGGAAGTTCTATTTTTTCTTTAATAACAGTTCCTAACTTATCTGGAACAATTAAATCACAATGATATAAGTTTTCAAATGTACCTGAAAAAATAGGGTTTCGATACTCGAAATTCTTTAAAAACAAATGATCTGAATGTCCATGAGTTATTAATATATGCTTGATATTTGATAAATTTTTTCCAAATCTATTTGTCGAAGAAACAATATCAGGGCCAAAATCAATCAATAACTCTTCATCAACTAATACACTTGATCTCAACCTAATACTTTTTTTCCCTTCTTCTCGTGCTTTTGTACAATTTTCGCATGAACAAAAAGGATTTGGAAACCCTTCAGATGCTGCTGTACCCAAAAATAAAATTTCCATACCATTTCCCCCTCAAAATTATGATTTTTCTTAATTATATCATATTTTACATATATAAAACACTAAATCTTAAAAAAATTTAGTGTAATTTATTATATTCTGTTTTTATGATAAAATATTATTGACTATCAACAATATTATTTATATAATAGGAGGTACAAAAATGAAACTTGGAATTTTAAGCGATACTCATGGATCACTATTTTATTTTAAAAAAGCCTTTAATTATTTAAAAGATGTTGATAGAATAATCCATTTAGGAGATTATTTATATCATGGCCCCCGTAATCCTTTGCCCGAAGGCTATAATCCTATGAAATTAGCTGAATTATTGAAAAACTTTAAAAAAAGGACATTTATAACTGGAAACTGTGACTCTCCTATTGATTTAAAATTAGTCAACATTCCAGAACCTACACCTTATGTTGTAGAAAGTTATGGTCCATATAATTTTTTCTTCACACATGGTTGGGATCCTAACTTAGAGGATTCTATTTCTTTAGCAAAAAAATATAAATGTCAATATTTAATTCACGGACATACGCATATTTCTAAATACAAAGAACAAAATGGATTAATCATAATAAACCCAGGAAGTGTTTCTATTCCAAAAGAAAATACTCCACATAGTATTTTAATAATTGATATACTCGAAAACAAAATTAATTTCAAATTTATTGATATAATAAAAGATGAAATATATAAACATATATATTATTAATATATATTTTATTATTTTGTAAAAAGTGATATAATAAATTTGCACTAAAAAAACAGGGGGTGTAAAAATGAAAAAAGTGCTTATTTTGTTTAGTATTTTAATTCTCGGTTTGTTTGTTTTTGCTGAACAGATGAACTTAGTTATTCTCCACACAAGTGATTTACATGGTAATATTTTTCCTGTTAACTATGCAACAAATAAACCTTATTATGTTGGCTTGGGTAGAGTTGCTACTTTCTATAATATGGAAAAAGAGAAAAATCCTAATGTTCTTTTAATTGATACAGGTGATCTCATTCAGGGAACTCCACTCGAATACTACCATGCAAGGATAGACAATAAACCTATAGATCCTATGGTTAAAGTTATGAATCATCTGGGATATATTGCATCTGTTATAGGAAATCATGAATTTAATTATGGAAAAAAAGTATTAAATAAGGCTATTTCAGAAGCCAATTTCCCATTTTTAAGCGCGAATATTGTAGATGGAGACACTGGAAAGCCCATATTTAAACCTTATATGGTTATAGACTATAAAGGTGTAAAAATCGGGATACTAGGTTTAACCACAAAGTATATTCCTCACTGGGAAGATCCAAAAAATATTAGAAATTTAGATTTTTATGATCCGGTTGAAGTCACAAAAAAATATGTAAAAATCTTAAGAGATCAAGAAAAAGTTGATGTTTTAATTGTAGGATATCATGGCGGTTTTGAAAGAGATTTGAATACAGGAGAACCAACTGAAGAATTAACCGGAGAAAATGAAGGTTATCAGTTATTAATGGAAGTTCCAGGTATTGATGTATTATTAACAGGGCACCAACACAGATCTATTTCTGGTGTATATAATAATGTAGCAGTTACAATGCCAAGTAGTTGGGGAAAAAAGGTTGGTAGAATTGAATTAACTCTTGACAATTCTGATGGTAAATGGAAAGTAGTTTCTAAAAAAGCTGAATTATTAGATTCAAAAACAGTAGAATCAGATAAAGAAGTATTAGCTCTTGTGCAAGATTATGAAGATAAAGTTCAAAAATGGTTAGATCAACCAGTAGGTACAGCTAAAGGCGATTTTTATGTATATGATCCATTAAAAGTCAGATTGGCAGATCACCCTTTAATTGAATTTGTAAACACAGTTCAACAAACATATTCCGGAGTTAAAATTTCTTCAACTGCATTATTTAACAATGATATAAAAGGTTGGAAGTCAGGTCCTATTACATTAAGAGATATTAATGGTGTATATATTTATCCAAACACATTAAAAGTATTAAGAGTTACAGGAAAAGATATAAAAGATGCTATAGAAAAAAGCGCAGATTACTTTGTATATAAAAATGGTAAAGTAGATGTAAACAAATCATGGGTAGAACCAAAACCAAGGCATTATAATTATGATATGTGGGAAGGTATCAATTACATTATTGATGTTGAAAAACCTGTTGGAGAAAGAGTTGTTTGGTTAGAATATGAGGGAAAACCTGTTGAAATGGATAAAGAATATGATATTGTATTAAATAATTATAGAGCAGGTGGCGGTGGTGGATACTCAATGTTCGCCGGAAAACCTGTTGTAAAAGAAGTTATGATGGAAGTTTCAGAATTGATGGCTGATTATATTATGGAGCATAAAGTTATAGAAGCAAAAGTTGATCATAATTGGTATGTTGCAACAGATGTTATGTATAATGTCAAATCTGGAGATACATTATTTAAATTAGGTAGAATGTATAATGTAAATCCTTATACTATTGCAAAATGGAATAATATTAAAAATCCTGATTTAATCTTTGTTGGTCAAAAATTGATAATTTATAAACCAATAATTTCTAATAATTAATAAAATCCCCCTGAAAAGGGGGATTTTCTATATCTCAAAAATTTGTGTGTGTTTATTTCCTTTTTCATCATATATTTCAAATTTAATTCTTTCTACTGTACTTACAAAATCTTCAGACTCATCTTTTTCTATTTCATAATTATATCCATTTTCTGTTTTCTTTACCACTATATTTATTTTTACATATTTTCCATTTTTAAAATTATATGTTTCTCCATCATCATCAAAATATGTAAATTCCGCACTACCAGTAACAAAACCAATTACTGTTAATTCTTTTATCGGTTTTTCATTTACATAATTTATTTCTTCTTCATTTAATAGGATTAAAGAATTTTCTTTTATGAATATAGGAATCTCATTTAACTCAGCTTTTATATAATAATCTCCTGGCTCATATATTTTCATATTTCTTTCTTTAAAGTTTGATGCGCTCCAATATAACCACTTTGCTTCTGGCAAATGCACATATCTTCCTCTGGCATTAGGTTGAATAATAGGCGTTGCCATTATGGAATTTCCTATCATAAATTGATCTTCAACTTCCTTAGAAATTTTATCATCAAAATGAAAAAATAATGGAGAAATGAATGGTTTTAGATTATTTATTGAATTAAAAAATTCCGAGTAAAGATATGGAATAAGAGCATACCTTAATTTTATTGTATTTCTTAATATTTTTTCTATATTTTCATCAAATACCCATGGTTCCTGATTTCTCGTTCCTAATGCCGAATGATTCCTATACAAAGGTGAAAATATACCTAATTGCATCCATCTTACAACTAATTCTGGTGATGAATTTGCTCCAAAACCACCTATATCTGCACCTGTATAGAAAAATCCTGCCATGTTTAATGACATAAGCATTCTTATATTAACAAGCATATGCTCCCACCACGACATATTATCTCCCATCCATATCGTAGCTATTCTATGGTGCCCAGAATAACTACTCCTGGATAATAATAAATATCTTTCATTAGGAATTATTTTTTCAAATCCTTCTTCAACAGTAGCCTTCGCCATATAATAACCATATAAATTATGTAATTGATCATTTGAATATTTTCCATATGGTGTTACATGATAAAAGCTTTTATAATCATCTCTATTATTTGATAACAATAATATTTTATCTTTTATCATAAAAAATTCTAATCCTACTTCTTTATTTTTTAATTCATATATCTTATCAAGATAATTTTTAAGCCTTTCAGGAACAAAAAATATAGAAGGTTCATTCATATCATTCCAAAAACCTCTAATTCCTAAATCTGTAAATAATTTATATTTTTCTCCCCACCATTTTCTAACTTCTGGATTTAAAAAATCTGGAAAATGAGTAAAACCTGGCCATACCGTTGCTACAAACTCTTCCCCTTTTTCATCTTTACAAAAATAATTATTTTCCACTCCCTCTTCATACACATCATATTTTTTTTCTATCTTTACACCAGGGTCTACTATAGGAACTAAATTAAACCCTTTTTCTTTCATTTCTGATACGAATTCTGGAAAATTTGGAAATTTATTCTCATCTATGGTAAAAACTTTATAATCTTTCATATAATCTATATCCATGTAAATGGCATCACATGGAATGCCCTTTTCTCTAAAATTATTAGCAATATTTTTTATAGTTTTTGCATCTGGATAACTCCATCTACATTGCTGATATCCAAAAGCCCATTTTGGAGGAATATAGGGTATTCCTGTTAACCTCAAATATTCTCGAATGACTTCTAAAGCTCTTTTTGACTCAAATATATATAAGTCAAAATCTTTTGAATTAATAGTTATAATCATCTCATCAAATTTGGTATATCCAATATCAAAAATTATTTCTGATGGATAATCAATAAAAAATCCAAATTTTTTATCTATAATTACAAATGGATGAGAACTGTATAATGACTCTTTTTCCGGACTATGAACAGGATCATCTGTAGCATATAATTTATATATCTTTCCTCTTTTGTTTAATCCTCCTAATGTTTCGCCTAATCCATATATTCTATCTTCATAATCCAAATTTAAGGTTAATACAGTTTTATTTTCTTTTACTTTGATATCAAAATAATTTACTTTTTCACAATTTTTCAAATCTTTTTCTTCAGGTTTTATTACCGTTGCATCAGTTGCAAATGGTTTCCCAAATCTGTATAATTTAGTAAAATTCAACAATCTTGTAAAACGCATTGCCACGCTCCTTTCTTATATATGAAAAAATGCCATTATAATTTCAAATACAATTAAAACAACTATTAAGAATTCAAGAAAATTTGCACGTGCTCCCTCATTGATTTCATTTAAAACTGTATAGCTCTCTAACGCACTATCTAATTTATGCGAAAGTATCTTATATCTCCTGGTTAATTCAAAAAATCTTGCAAGAATTTCATATAATTCATCATAAACATTCCATTCCCATGTTATAGAAGGTTTATCTAAAATCATAATATCAGAGATAATTTCGTGCCTTGTTTTTATCAAATTTAATGCTTTTCCTATAGCAACATTTCTCATAATTGGTAAAAAATGTTTATATTTATTATATTTATTTATAATTTTTTCTATATCTTCTTCTAAATCGTCTGATAATTGTTCATATCTCTCCAATGCAACACTTTGAGATATAGAAAGAGATATTAAAGCATATATTTCACTTGAAATAATTTCTTTTTTTATAAACAAAATTTCATTGTTATTATCCATATAAAAATTTTTATCAATGTCTTCTACTATATTTATAGTTAATTCATCCTCAAATTTTGTTTTAATTTCTATTTCCAATAATTTTTCCAAATAATTTATAAATTCTTTTATCTCTTTATCGAGAAAATTAAAAAAAACAAACGAACCAAATTGATATATATGAACATCCTTTTGATTATAATTTAAAATTAATGGCATTTCCCACTTTGTTGCTATTGGTAATTGTAATTTGGCAGCTATCATCTGTATGTCAATATTTCCACCTGCATCTAGAGTTTTTATTTTAATTTCTTTTTCCATTTTTTCTCCTCCATATTAAAGATATAACCCTATAAATAATAAATGCTAGCATATATGCATTTATGGTTCTTAATACTCCAAGATATAAAGGTGTTTGAAAATGTAAAAATGTATCTAAAATTGATACAAAAAGTATAGATTGCCCAATATTCCAGAATATTTCAAAAAATATCGTTGGTGATTTTGTAAAAACAAAAATATAAGCAAATAATTCTTTAAATCTTGGTCTTGCTATTAATGCTTTTTCAAGAAAATCTCTTATATTTCTTTCAAACATCGTTGAAAATCCAAAATTACCACTTCTTAAAATATAATAAACAGCTATAATTCCAAGAAATATTGCTGATAAAAATATATCTTTTTTCTTTAATTTAAAATTTTTAATTTGAACAATAAACAAAATAAAAGGTAAGGATACTAATAATAACTTTATTCCTCTGATTACAGATATTTTATAAATATAAAAATAAGTATATCCTGTAGAATAAATTAAAACTCCATACATAATATTTAATAACATTATTTTGAAAATCTGTTTATACTTCTTCCATTTCATCCAGGATATAAAGGAAAAAATTATTGCAATAAATACATACGACCATGAATTTAAGAATATATACAACAATATATTTAACAATGATATTGCAGGACTTATCATTAACATATATATTGAAATTACAGCAACTGAAATTACTCTAATATTTATAGGTGGAGATTTTATTACAGGTATTTTTTCATTATAGTTTATCATCCTTTTTTTTATTGCTTTTATTATTTCATTCCTTTTTACATGATCTGGAATATAAAATATATTTATTCTTCTTTCATTAAATGCTCTCCAAAACCTTTGTACTATTTGAGAAATATTATATTTATCCATTTCTCTTGGTTTAATATAATGGGCATATCTTATTTTCATTAATTCCTTTTTACTAAGAAATACCTTATATTTATCAAATAAATATCCAAAATCAGAAAATTCTGCTACAATAATATAATCAAATTTTTGAATAAATTTTTTAAAATCATCTAATTCAATATTAGTAGAATTTTCACTTATTAATGCATATCCTTCATAATTATAATATTCAATAACCTTATTATCAATCATAATTGATTGTTTTTTTAGATTATTATTGTCTATGATATGATATCCACTTTTTAAATAATTATAATCATTAAAAGATATATATATAAATACTATAACTGCATATAATATTGAAATCCAAAATATATACTTTTTTATTTTTTTCAAAGAATCACTCTCCTAATCTATTTAAAACTTTTTTCAAATCAGGCGTTAGATTTGAAATTAATGTATATCTTTTATTCTTATATTCAAATTCTAAAAAGTACGAATGCAGAAAATATCTTTTAAGACCAATTGATTTTTTTAATATTCTATTCACTTCAAAATTCCCATATTTATTATCCCCTGCAACAGGAGAATTGATTTCTGAAAATTGCTTTCTAATTTGATGTTTTCTTCCCGTTTTTAATTCTATATCTACCAATGTTAAATCTATATTTTTCACTTTATAATTTCCTAAAACATCATAATATAAAAGTGCTTTTTTATCCTCTAAAACACTTTCTAATTTATTTTTTTCCCCTTTTAATTTACCTACAACCAATGCCTGATACTTCTTTGTTATATTTCTTCCCTTTATTATTTCTGTCAATTCTCTTGAAACAATCTTATTTTTTGCTATCACTAACACTCCGGAAGTATGTTTATCCAGTCTATGTACTAAATGTGGTTCAAAATTTCCGTTCGCATAATATAACAATCCTTCTATTACAGTTACTTTTTCTTCGTTTCTACCTGGATGAACTGAAATACCTGCCGGTTTGTTTATAGCTATTATTTTATCATCTTCAAAAACAATATCTAAATCTAAAGGTCTTGGTAATATCTTTTCTTCTTTTTTCCTCTCATCTAATGGGCCATTATATCTTATTTCAACAGTATCTCCTATATTCAATTCGAAATCTTGCTTTTTTACTTTTTTATTATTAACATAGACAAATCCTTTTCTAAGCATTTTGTATATAAATCCTAATTTTAAATTACTATAATAATTTCTCAAAAACTTATCCAATCTTTTATAATAATTTTTTTCATCTACAATTATAACCTTTTGCATATAAACACTCCCTTTTTGATATAATATATATAATCATATAAAATTATAAAGAGGTGATAATTTTGTACAAAGAAATACTCAAAACATTATATTCTTTTCTCGGTGACAATATCATAAATGAAGAAGAAAAACTAAAAAACGAAATTTTTGGCAAATTAAATTCTAAAAATGATTTTTATGAAGTTTTAGAATTTTTAAAATCTGAGACTTTTTCCCAAAAAGTTGAAGAAAAATTCCTCTCTTTGTTTATTATATCATTATTTAACCGATTACGAATATCTATTGATATTGAAAAGAGAATTTTAATATATGGTAATGAAAAGATTAATTTGGATATTTTTGGTCTTAATAAAGGTATAATATATATGGAACCAATATTAAAAGAATTAATTGAATTAATTGATTATGGAAATTTACCAACAGAATATCTTTTTGGAATATTATCTGATGATATTTCAAAGCGTATTAAATATTTTAAAGAATTAATATATGGCTCAAATATAACAGAGGAAAAATGGACTGAAGAAGAATTAAAAAGTTTAATTAATTCATTAACTGATTCTACCAAGGAATTTTTAAAATATATTGTAATAAATGGCAAAAGTACTAAAGATGATTTAATAAAAAATTTAAGTTTAAAAGATACTCGATCTGTTTCTGCGTTTACCAGTGCAATATCAAGAAATTCACCAGAAAATAAAGAAAAAATTATTTTTGGAGAAAAAGGAAAAATTATTATTAATGAAAGATATAGAGAAATATTAAAAAATTTATTATTATAAATTTCGGACTGTTGACAAAATAAAATATGAAAAAATAATATGAGAGAATCCTTGAAAATTCCCGAAAAAATGCGAATGGAGCCTGACAATTTTGCATGGATGCAAAATTGAGCGAAACCGAACATGGATGTGAGTTTGAGCGACAGGCAAGAATAAGAATTTTTGAGGAATAAGAATTTTCACCGGATGAACAAATATTATTTTGAATATTTTATTTTGTCCTTTGTCTATAAACTGAAATTTATTATTATATATTTTACTATAAATTTTATTATAAATTATGGGAGAGGTGATAGTATGAAAATAGGCATTATTGGTTTAGGTAGAATGGGTAAAAATATGGCCAGAAGATTATTTAAAGGCGGACATGATGTTGTTGTGTATAATAGAACCAAAGAAAAAGTTAAAGAAATGCAAGAGGAAGGACTTATTGGTGCATACTCTTTGAAAGAATTCATAGAAAAATTAGATACACCACGAGTTATTTGGCTTATGTTACCTGCTGGCGAAGTAACAGATAATAATATTGATAATTTAATTCCATTATTAGATAAAGGTGACATCATAATTGATGGTGCAAATAGCTATTATAAAGATGATTTAAAGAGAGCTGAGAAATTAAATAAATATGGTATTCATTATATGGATGCTGGAGTTTCAGGTGGTGTATGGGGGTTAAAAGAAGGTTATTGTACAATGATCGGTGGAGAGAAAGAAATTTTTGATTATATTGAACCTATTTTAAAAACGTTAGCACCAAAAGATGGTTACTTGTATTGTGGCCCAACTGGAGCTGGACATTTTGTTAAAATGGTACATAATGGTATTGAATATGGTTTAATGGAAGCATATGGTGAAGGGTTTGAACTTTTAAAAGCATCAAAATATGGAGAAAATTTAGATTTACATAAAGTAGCTCATTTATGGAACCAAGGAAGTGTAATTAGATCCTGGTTACTTGAATTATTAGAAAATGCATTTAAAGAAGATGGAAACTTAGAAGAAATTCAGGGTTATGTAGAAGATTCTGGAGAAGCAAGATGGACAGTATTAGAAGCTGTAGAAAGTGGTGTCTCTGTTCCAATAATTTCTAATTCATTATTTAAAAGATTCCAATCAAGGCAAAAAGATGTATTTTCTGATAAAGTAGTTGCAGCTCTTAGAAGGGAATTTGGTGGTCATGCTGTATACAAAAAATCTGAAGAAGTGAAAAAAAATATAGCTGGCGCAGGAAAAGTTCAAGCTGCAAATCCTGATGAAAAGTTTAGAAGGTGATATAATGGGATTTGTAGAAAATAAATTAGGATCTATCGTGGAGCTTTGCGAAGATCCCACTCCAGATCCTGCAGGAATTATTATCTTCGGTGCCTCTGGAGATTTGAGTTTTAGAAAGCTTTTCCCTTCAATTTTTAAATTGTTTAAAAATAGAAAGTTAGTAAATTTCTATATATTAGGTGTCGGCAGAACGAATTATAGCGATGAAGATTTTAGAGAAAAAATAAGGGAATCGTTGGGTAATAATGAATTAATATCAAAATTTTTAAACCACGTATATTTTTTATCTGGTAATTATGATAATGATGAATTGTATTTAAACTTAAAAAATAGATTAGAAAATTTAAACAATAAACATAATACAAAAGATAATAAACTTTTTTATTTTGCAACACCACCAAATATTTATCTGTCTATTATTAGACATCTAGGGAAATTTGAATTAACAAAAGAAAATGAAAACTATTCCAGAATTATAATCGAAAAACCATTTGGTAGAGATTTAGAAACTGCCCAAAAACTGGACTTTGAATTGCATAGATATTTAAACGAAAATCAGATATATAGGATAGACCATTACTTAGGTAAAGAAACGGTACAAAATATATTAATGATGAGATTTGCAAATATAGTATTTGAGCCTATATGGAATTATAAATATATAGATCACATTCAAATTACTGTTGCAGAAGATTTAGGTGTAGAAAATAGAGTAGGATATTTTGAAAATACCGGACTATTAAGGGATATGTTTCAAAATCATATATTACAACTATTAACTTTAATAGCTATGGAACCTCCAGCCTCACTTGATGCAGATATGATACATGATGAAAAAATAAAAATTTTAAAATCTGTTAGACCTTTTGATATTGAAAATTTAAATGATTTTATAATTAGAGGACAATATACAAAAGGAATTATTAACAATGAAGAAAAATCATCTTATATTGAAGAGATTGGAAAAACTTCAACAACTGAAACATTTTTGGCTGCAAAATTGCTTATAGATAATTGGAGATGGAGTGGAGTTCCATTTTATATTAGAACAGGAAAAAGATTAAAAAAGAAAGTATCAGAGGTTGCAATAGTCTTTAAAGATGTCCCTCATTCAATCTTTTCAAACTTTTATCCTGTAAAGATAGAACCCAACGCACTTGTTATTAGGATACAGCCAGATGAAGGTTTTAATCTTATATTACAAGCAAAACAGCCCGGATCAAAAATATGTATAAATACATTAAGTATGGAGTTTAAATACAGAAACTTTTTTGACTATGAGCCACAAGACGCATATGAGAGATTAATATTAGATGCCTTATTAGGCGATCAAACTTTATATGTAAGAAATGATGTTATGGAAGAATCCTGGAAGTTAGTAACTCCTGTATTAGAGTATTGGGAGAACAATAACGATGGAATATATTATTATCCTTCCGGAAGTTGGGGACCTAAAGAAGCGGATATTTTAATTGAAAAGGATGGAAGAAAGTGGAGGAAATTATGAGGATATTTGAATATAATAATATTAATGAAATGAGTTATGATGCTGCAAAAACGATTTATAATTTTTATAATTATTATATAAAAAAACAGAATTATTTCACACTGGTGTTAGCAGGTGGAAATACTCCTAAATTATTATATGGGATTTTATCTTCTGAATATAAAAATAAAATAAATTGGAATGATGTACACCTATTTTTTGGTGATGAACGATACGTTGATAAAAATGATGTATATAGCAATTATAACATGGCAACGGAAACATTGATTTCAAAAATTGATATTCCGAAAACTAATGTATATAGAGTTAAAACAGAAATTTTACCTATAGAAAAATGTGCAAAAGATTATGAAAACAGAATACTAGACTTTTTCAAGTCGAAAAAGAAAGATGTTTCTTTTGATTTAATCCTATTGGGTATGGGAAATGATGGACATACAGCTTCTATCTTCCCAGATACCCCGGTTTCAGACGATAAATACGTTGATATAACTTATCCCAAAAATGCAACCCCCAAAATCCCAAGAATAACATTCACATACAAGACCATTAATAACAGCAAAAATGTTATGTTTCTACTATCTGGAGAAAAAAAGATAAAAATTTTAAAAGAAATTTTTGAAGGCAAAGATTATCCAACGAGGTTTGTAAAACCAAAAGAAAATTTGTTGTATTTTATTTCAAAAAAATAATTACTTTAAGAATTTTTCTCCCTCGTATAGAATAATCTAACGAGGTGATATAATGAAAAAATTATTATTTTATATATTATTAATATCTTTATTTTTGCTATTAAATTCATGTGTTTTTAAAGTTAGGCCTCCAAAGGCTATTTTAACATATCCAACAAATTTCAATAACCTTCCTACAAGCATCGATTTATTCTGGACACTGGAAGGAAGTGAAAAAAATGATGACTTCAACTTTGAAATATATTATGGCAAATCTGAAACATCATTTGACAATAAAATATCTACCTCTAATACATTTACTAGACTTGAAAATTTAGAACCTGAAAATGAATATTACATAAAAATCAGAACTATTAAAGGAAATGAATACACTGATTCTGAAATTTATAAAATTAAAACTACTGATAAACCTGAAATATCTTTTATTATAGACAAAACTACTATTTATAAAAATTATGTAGAATTACGATGGAGTGGATATGACAAAGATGGAATTAAAAAATACGAATTATATAAAAGTACAACTCCCGATTTTTCGGATAAGGAGCTTTCTTATTCTGGAAAAGATACAAGTTTCAGATTAGAAGATCTATCTTACGGAAAAACTTATTATATTAAATTAATAGCTTTTGATAATATTGATGAAAGTAGTGAAAAAGTATTAGTAATTAATGTGGCTGATTTCGGTTTTTACAACTTTTATCCTTCAAATAACGAAAAAAGTGTGCCTATAAATGAAGTTACACTAAAATGGGATTATACAATTAATTCAAATTATATTTTATTATTTTCTACTAGCAGTTCATTTGACGATGGTAAATATTATAAGCAAATAGAAACTTCAAAAAACTCTTATACTATTAAAAATTTGCCTCCAGGAACCACATTTTATTGGGAAGTTATTGATAAAAACAATAGTTTCAAAAGTCCTATTTTAACTTTTACAACCTCTTATAAACCTGAAATTGAAATAACTTATCCTATAAAAAATACAGAAATAGAAAATTATGCCATTGGCATACCTGTTGATACAAAAATAACTTGGAATGCCACCGATGCTGATGATGATGATTTAACCTATAACATTAAATTAAAAAACATTTCAGAAAATCCTGAAATTGATATTAAAAACATAGATTTTTCCACAGATCTATTGATTGATGAAAAAATTAAAAATAATTTTTATGATGTTCAACTAAAAAAGAATCAATATTATGCCTTACAAATATTGGCCGATGATAACAAAGGAAATATAGCCAAAAGCAACATTATAAAATTCAGGACAAATTCAAATCCTGCCAAACCATATGATTTATATCCGAATAATAAAATAAATATTCCAACGGACATTGCTACTTTAACCTGGGAATCATATGATATAGATAATAATAAATTAACTTATAATATTTATTTTGGGAATAGCGCGGATAATATAGCTTTTAAAGAAAATATTAACCATAATTATTATATACTTCACAATCTTGATTATGGTAAAATTTATTATTGGCAGGTTGAAGCAATTGATTCAAATAATGCTACATCTATAAGTGATATAGCAACCTTTATGACAAATGAAAAACCTATTTTCAAAGATATTTCCCCTGAAAATAATGAAAAAAATATAAATTTGATGCCAGAATTAAAATGGAATTTTGAGGATCCCGATGATGAAATTTTATATTACAATCTATACTTTTCAAAAAGTTCTGAAAGTTTATCTTTAATAGCTACATTAACAGAAAATAGATATAAATTTAATTATTATTTATTTCCTCAAACCACGTATAAGTGGGAAGTTGTCGCTTATGATAGCAAAAATGCCTCAGCAACAAGTAAAATAAGTTATTTCACTACAACGTCACTTCCTGAAATAGAATTAAAATCTCCAAAAGGAAATAATGTGTCTTTAAAACCAGTATTTACATGGAGTTCAACAGACACAGATAATGATGAATTAGAATATACATTAAATCTGGTATTTCCAGATAAAACGATAACTAAAACAACAAAATCTACATCTTTAGAGTATGATAGTTTTTTGTTACCAGATACAGAATATTCATGGAGTGTTTTAGTAAGAGATAGCAATATGGCCACAATAATTTCAGCAACGCAAACATTTAAAACAACACATCAGCCAACAATCACTTTAACTTATCCTATTTCTGAAGAAAACTTAGGGGCTACAGTTACTCTAAAATGGAATTCTTATGATCCAGATAATGATAATTTATATTATAAAATTTATCTTGATGATACTGAAATCGCAACAACAACAAATTCAAATTATACACTAACTGATTTAACTGCAAATAAAACATATATATGGAAAGTTATGACAATAGATAGTAATTTTGCAACATCCATTTCTGATGAATCAACATTCACTACTGATTCCAATCCATTTAATAATCCTGATATTACAAATATTTACGATTATTATGATCCTTCAAAAGAATATACATTTAATGAAAATAAATATCCTAACAAAATGAAAATAAAATGGTTAACCAGCTCAAATGCCATATATTATAATGTATATAAAGAGAAAGATGGTATAGAAACCCCCATTGCTACCAATGTTACAGAAAATTATACAACTATCAATATCCCAGAAGGCGGGATTTATAATATTTATGTAAAAGCATTCAATAATAAGGGATTTTATTTAAAAGGAAATTCTATTGCTTTAAATATCAATGAACCACCAATTTTATTAGATTTTTCACCACAAAACAATGAAACAAATATACCTTTAACACCAAAAATTATATGGAACGCTGATGATCATGATTCTTCTACTTTTAACATATATATTTATTTTGGAGAAACTGTTAATAATTTAAACAGTGAATATATTTCTAATGCAAATGGAACAAATGATTATACAATTAATAAAATATTAAAACCAGGAACTACATATTATTGGAAATTAAAACTTGAAGATGAAATGCATGGTGTTACAGAAACTAATTTTAGAAAATTCACCACTACTTATAAACCACATATAACTTTTATAAATTTATCCAGCGGTTCAACTAATGTTTCTTTAAATACAAATATAACTTGGAATGCTACTGATAATGATGGTGATCCATTAACCTTTGATATTAATTTAAGTAGAAATGGATATGAAACTCTAAAAGCCACTACATCTAATAATGATTATTCTTTAAAGTTATTATCTAATTCAAATTATATATTAAAAATCACAGTTAAAGATGATAAAGGTTCTTCTGATTCAACAGAAATAACTTTTTCAACAACTAAAGCACCTATAATCTATAATGATTCATTACGTTCAGATAGCTTAGATCATATGAAAAATGGTAATAATGTTTATTGGAATGCCTATGATCAAGATGGTGATGATCTAACCTATGAAGTATATTTAGGAACCTCTAAAAACAATTTAAATTTGATTGGCTCTACTACTTTATCGGAATATTCATTAACTAATCTAGAATATAATCAAACATATTATTGGAAGATTATTGCTTATGATGATAAAGGAGGAAAAACCGAATCTGAAATAAAATCATTTAAAACTAACGCAGTTCCCGTTTTCGAAGAAGATAAATTTTATCCTTCTAATAATGCTCTTGGAGTAGAAAAAAACGTTACTTTGAAATGGAATGCCAGCGATAATGATAATGATACTTTAAAATATGATTTATATTTTGGAACTAATAAACTTAATTTAACCAAAATCGCAACTGATTATATCTACAATTCTTATAATTTAAGCTCTTTAACTGAAGGACTTACATATTATTGGAAGGTTATTGCAAAAGATTATTATGATGGTTATGCTGTATCAGATATTATGAGCTTTACTGTTAACAAAGCGCCAAGCATCCCAAATATAACATATGTTTTACAAAACGGTTTAGAATCAACAATTTCCTGGAAGGCTTATGACCCAGAAGGTCAAAATTTAACATATGATTTATTAATTTCTTCAAATGGAACTGACTATAGTACAGTGTTATATAATACAACACAGCTTGAATATTACGCAAAAAGATTAAAACCAAATTCTACATACTATTGGAAACTTCGAGCTATAGATTCAAAAGAAAGCAAAAGCGAAAACATTATTTCATTTAAAACAGAAAAATCAGATACGAACATCTTTACAATCGAAAGAGGAAACACATCTGAAAAAAATGAAATAATTAATGCTCTTGATATAAATAACGAGATCATCGCTATACAAAAAGATAATTCAAATTATACTTTAATAAAATTCGATTCCTCTGGAACTGAAACTTCTTCAGTTTTAAGCGGTATTGATCCTAAATTACTTGATTACTATAATTCTAATATTATAGTAACAGGAATTAATTCTGGCAAAGTTTCTTTTGAAGAGTATAATGATTCTTTAACATTAAAAAATGCTACTCCAACTAATATTGATGCTACGTCTATAAAAGATCATTTGCGATTATCTGATGGTTCATATATTATTATCGGAAATAATTCTGGAAATAGTTTTATTTCGAAAGTTAATTTATCCAACGGTTCAACATTATTAAATACTGTTTCTTATAGCGACATTACTTTAAATGCTATTATAGGAATAACAGATGAAGATAGTAATAAAAAATTTATTATTATTGGAGCTTCAAACAATCAAGGTTATATATTAAAAACAGATGAAAACTTCAACAAAGAATCTGAAAAAACACTTGATGATATAGATGCTCTATTTGATGTTGAAGATACAAAAGATGGATTTATAGTGTCAGGATTTAAGAATAATAATTTGATTATTAAAAAATATAGTTATAGACTCAATGAAGAATGGACTCCTATTTATGAAAATAACTTCAAGAACAATTTTGCTAAAATATTAAAAAATGATGATGGATATATAATAATTTTAAATAATAACAACGGAGATATAGAAGTTATAAAAACTGATAAATCGCTTAATGTCATAAAAAAATCAACATTTGGCAGAGAAAATGAAGATATTGCAAATGGTATAATAAAAGCTTCTGATAATGGATACATTATTTTTGGATCAACTAAATCATTTAGCGATACTGAAAACGGCAATGCCTATTTAATAAAAACAGATTCAAATCTTATAGGATGGAATACACCAGAATAGAATGGAGGATAATATGAAAAAGATCTTAACTCTAATAATGATAGTTTTTTCAATAATTTCTTTTGGTCGTTTAAATAATATTTTTATTAATTATAACTATGATTTTTTCAAATATGATAATTCTTTTATCCCTACAAACATACATTCATTCTATGCCGGATATGATTTTGGTAATGTACCTTTAAAATTACAGGTTGGAAGCTATTCAAACTTACAACCCACAGGTATTATTTCCACTTTTGCCCGTTTTGGAAAACTTTATATAGAACCATATATCAAATATGATTCTATGTATTCAATTGGTGTAATGGCAAGATTATATAATTTTTACTTGAACTATAATTTAAATAAAAACATGATTCAGTATTTCGGTATTGGTTTATCTATGCCTATTATAAAATTCGGAAAAGATAAAGTTTTTTATATTAACGGTCCAAATTATTTAGAAATACCTGCTGGGAAAAAAGAAAATATTAAATTAATCGCCACATATAACAATCTTTTTTCAGAAAATGTCAATATTTTTTACAGCATAAATGATGAAGAAAAAGTTTATGCAGGAAAAACAAATGAATTTGGAGAGATAAAAATAACTATTCCTGCTATATATAAAGCTGGTAAATATAGTTTGTCTATTTTTGCTGATAATAATAAAGTAAAGGAAATACAGCTAAATATATTACCAGAAGAGCCTTCAAAAGTTTCTTTTGACTTTGATAAAAATGTTATTTTCACAGATAACGAATATCTTTTAAAACTTAAAAATATAAAAGTATATGATAAATATTCCAATGAAATAAAAAAATATAATATTAAATTCTGGAAATTTAAAATCTTAGGTGATTACAGGGAAATTAACTATTCTTATTTAAATAATTCATTAATTTTGGTGCCATTTAAAAATGCAGGAATTTATGATTTATATTTTGAAACTAAAGTTAATGATAAATATATTAATGGCATAAAAACTATAGAAATAAAAAATAATCCAAAAAATATAAAAAAAATAGATGTAAAAATTAATTATTTGGGAAAAGAAGGAAATTATGCAATTTTTGAAATAAAAAATCCAAAAATTTTATTTTCTAATGCACAGGAAAAAATTATAAATAATTTTGGGATTTTTTATAATAAAGAAAAAATTCAAATATATAAGAATAAATTTAAAGTTCCTATAAATGAAAACTTTCCTAAAACATATATATTTGAAATAGAATGTACGTATTATAATTACAACTCAATAATCAAAAAAACAATAAATATTAAAGAATAATTAAAACCTCATTTAAATTTTTATCGTCTAAAGAGTTGAAAAACAAAATCATTTATGTTATAATGTATAGCGCTGGGGACGAAACGGTTTCGACGGGGGTAGAGTAAGTCGGAAAGCGAGCCGTGGAAGACTGTTACCACGTTAAATAATCGGTCAAAAAAGAGAGTTGCCGAAGAAAATTACGCTTTAGCTGCTTAATTTAATTAGCAGCCGTCCTATTAACCGTTCTGGGTCAAATGGTTAAATAGGACGTCATAATTATGACCCTTACCTAAAAACCTTTCTCCCGGGTTTTTGGGGAAATCTCAGGGAGATAGCCTTTTTTTATCCTGCCTGTGGGAGAAGAAAAGGCAAAATTTAAAACACAGGCTGCGCTCGGAGATGTCCGGCTTACTTTACTTTCGGACGCGGGTTCGACTCCCGCCGTCTCCACCATCATAATTAAAAGGAGCCTTCCGGCTCCTTTTAATTTGTACTTTTCAAATATTCTAATATCAAGCTTTTATCTACTTCATTTTTTTCATTAAAAAAGAATCCAGGTATCTTCAAATAATTCTCTTTTCTAATAGGATTTTTTAAATATTCTTCTATACTTTTAAGATATCTTTTAGCAGTAATTTCCCATGTATAATTTTCTAAAACTCTCTTTTTACCTAATTCAGAATATTTATCAAAATTTTTCAATCCATCTAAAATACCTTTTTCTATATCTTTTATATCAAATGGATCTATCAATACCCCATATTTACCTTTATCAAATGATTCCATAGGACCGCCATTTTTAGTTGCAACAACAGCAAGCCCCACTGCTGCTGCCTCAATAGGAGCTAATCCAAATGGTTCATAAAAAGCAGGCAAAACAAAAACAGATTTTTTTCTAACAAAATATCTATAAGCGCTGGCTAATTCCTCTTGTCCAGGCACATCAAATAATGATACTTTACCATATAATTGATGATCTTCAACTATTCTTTTTATTTCTCCTATTATTTTTTGCTCTTTTTCAGATAATTTGTCCATATCCTTAAAACCATTCTTTAAACCTCTAACAAAAATAACCAGATTCGCCATTTTTTGAAGTTCTTTAGACCTTGCATATGCTCTAACCACACCAAGATGATTCTTTTTTTCATCCACTCTACTGGAAACAACTATATATTGCTTCTCTCTATTTTCTATATCTCTAATTAAATATTTTTCTATTTCATTCCAAAAATCATTATCTAATTCCTTATTTTCTGATGAAAATGTTTTAACATTTACTCCAGGTGGAATAACTTTAAACTTAGAGTCATCATTTATATCTATAGCGCCATTATACAGTTGATGCCCATACTGCTCGAATCTTTCAAGATTGGTACTTACTATATTAAATGCCGAACGATTCATGGAAACTCTTTCTGCATTTATTCTTATAGAAAAATTATATTCTTCATCATATCCATCAAAATTAAATTTATTTACTCCTAATTTATCCATTTTTTGCGCTCCTAAAGAATGTGCTGTGAAAGAAAATGGGATATGAGTAATATCTTCAAATATCGCTCCAGTAATCCCCCCATCTCCATAATGTGTTGTTACAAAATCTGGCATTTTACCTATAGAATCATAATATTTTAAAATGCCTTCTGCAAATTCTTTTAAATGTGGCCATAATAACTCTTTTCTCAAAAATTTATTTCCGCCAAAAGGTATTCTTATAATTCTCAAATTATTATATCCTTCATAATAATCAAAAGTTTCTTTAAACTCTGGCCAATTCTCATCAATTATTTTTCTTGTAAAAATATCCACTTCAATTCCCAATTTTGATAATTCCATAGCAACCTCTCTTACATATATTAACTGACCTCCAAAATCAGGATGTTCTGTTAATCTAGAACTGTTTTTATCAAAATTTCCCTGGGGATTAAAAAATGCTATTCTCATTTTTTCACCTCTTTTACTTTATAATATTTTAATGCACCAGATATATCATTTAATTTTTGGTTTACATTCGCGGGATAACCATAAAAACCATATTTCTCACATAAATTTATAAAGTCAAGAATTATCTTTTCGCTGGGATTTTTTTGATCATACACATAATCAGTAACAAGCACAAACTTTCCAACATTTTTAATTTTTAATATGTATTTAAGTCTGTTATTTACATATTTTTCAGAACGTTTTCTAGTTTTTTTATAAAACAAACTTTCTACTCCTATACCTGATATGGAATATAAATATTGATTATTCTTATCATATTTTAAAATATCTTCTGCATTTTGAGGAATTACTAAAAATACAGGATTCTTTTTTCTAGCATATTCAGCAATTTCAATTACAAACTTAATCATTTCAGAAGCTGTTGATTCAATATCATATCCATTTTCTGCCCAGAATTTATAAGAATCAATCAAATCTAAATATACTCCCATAAATCCTTGATCAATAATCTTATCTAAATAATCAAAAATTACATTTTTCCATTCATTATACCAATATTTCACTTTATAATTTCCAGGCCACCTGGGATTTTCACCATCTAGCCATGATGGTGGATTTTCATTCCATGAATCTTTCCAATAATATCTATAATCTTCAGCTTCGCCTATACTTAAATATGCTAAAGGAATTATATCCATATTTTTTAATTTATTTATTTCATCATGCGTAAATTTTTTTTCCTCTGTTCCATCTTTAGAATAATCTAAAATTGCAAATTTGGGTTTATAATTGCTAATTATATTATCAATATTAGGGCCATTTATTTGATAGATCATAGGAACTTCAATAATTTCCTTTTTAGGTATAAAAAAGAAAGATATAAGTAATATAAATACTGATGTTATAATAATTAATTCTTTTGACATAATTTTCACCTTATATTTCATATTTATCTTTTAATATTTCCCAATGTTCGATAGGTGTAATTGCACCAATATATTTTAATTTTTCCGCTGCAAAAGCCAGTCCTAATTTTGTTGATTCAATAATATTAAGATCATTCAACAATCCTGTATATATTCCAGACCAAACAGCATCCCCAGCACCTGTTACATCAATAACTTTTGTAGCAAAAGTTGGAATATTTTCTTCATATTTTTTATTATGTATCAAAGCACCATCTTTCCCTAGTGTAAATATAATATTCTTTATTCCATTTTCTTCAAAATATTTTATATAATTTTTAATAGTGTCTTTTCCAAAAATATTTTCTGCATCATCAAATGATGGTTTAGATATATCTATATAAGGCCCTAACACTTTTAAAACATCAATTATGCTATATTTATTATTCCATAATATTTTTCTATAATTTGGATCAAATCCTATTAAAATATTTTTTTTCTTTGCTTCTTTTACCAATTCATATATCTTTTCAAATTGTTTCGTTTCAGATACTGCCCATGATGATATATGGATAATTCTAATTTTTTCCAGATCTAAATTATCAGGAATTTCTAATTTTAATGATGCATTTCTATAAGCCTTAAATTCAGGTGTTTTTTTTGATTTATTGACAAAAACAATATCAGTATATATATCTTCTCTTTCCACTAAATAGTCTATTTTTACATTATTCTTTAATAAGAAATCTTCTATAAACTTGCCAAAAGGATCTTTTCCTATAGTTGATAACAAATGGCTTTCAATTCCTTGCCTAGCCACATTTATAGCAATATTTGCTGGTGACCCGCCAAAAAATTTTTGGAAAACGGTTGCATTATATAATGAATCAGATTCTGTTATCATGTCTATTAATACTTCTCCTATTGATAAAAACATTCTCTCCTCTCCTATTTATAAAATTTTTCTATTCTATCTTCAAATATATTATTATATTTATTAATATTTTTATTAAGAGCTTCATCGGGATTTATATCAACAACTTTTACTTTATCCCCTTTTTGAGGAAATCTTATAATTACCTCACCTTTCGGATTGGTAATCTGACTCATACCTGTAAAGATATTTGAGTTTAAGAGATTTACCTCTTCTCCCCATCTATTTGAGGTTACTATAAATACTTTGTTTTCAAGAGATCGTATTTTATTTGCTTCCTGGCAATAAGGCATTACCAAATTTGCACTATGTGCAATAATTTGTGCTCCTTTTAATGCAAGCGTTCTAAATGATTCCGGAAAAAACCAATCAAAACAAATAGCTAAACCAATCTTAACACCATTAACATCTTCAACCCAAAAACCGGTATCTCCTTTCTCAAAAAATAATTTTTCTTCATAAAACAAATGTGTTTTTCTATATATTTTATAGCTTCCATCATATTTAATAAGTATAGAAGAATTATAATATTTATTTTCATACTTTTCAACAAATCCAAAAACAATATTGGTTTTCTTAGAAATTGCAAAATCTTTGAACATTTTCACCGAAAAACCATTTTTGTCTTCGGAAACCCATTCAACTTCATTCTTTGTATTAAAAGTATATCCTGTAAAAGCTAATTCAGGGAAAACAAATAATTCTGCATCTTTATTCTCTATTAATTTTATTCCTTTTTCAACGTTTTCTTTTACTTGAAAAAGTTCTGGCCTAAATTGAACTAATCCTATTTTCATATTTTTTCACCCTTCAAAATTCTTTTTTCTGTAATTATAACATCCATTTTTATGTCATGTTCAAAAATTGGAAGTTCGTTTAAAATTTGAAAATCAAAAGCCACTCCTATTAAAAAACCTTTTTTATGATTTGAAAAATATCTATCATAATATCCTCCACCATACCCCAACCTATATAGTTTTTTATCAAAAGCTACTCCAGGTACCAAAAATATATCTATTTCTTTATCATAATATTCACCTATTGGTTCCATTATACCAAATTTTCCTTTTTTAAATTCATCAAAATTTCTAACTTTTATAAATTGCATACTTTTACCTTTTATTTTTGGAAATAATATATCTCTGTTTTTCAATAATTCAACCAAATTCAAAAGATTTACTTCTTTTCTAAATGGATAATACATAGCTATGCTTTGGAATTCAAAATCTTTAATAAAATTAAAAACTTTATTTATAATTAAAAAATTATATTCATTATACAACTTTTCCTCCAAATTTAATCTTTTTTCTAATATCTTTTTCCTTATCCCATCTTTCATTTTCTCACATCCATAAAATCAATGTGCATAATGCTTTTATTCATTTCAATTATATATAATCTATTTTCTCTATAGTATTTAACTATTTTTCCACCATTAACTTTTTTTATTATCTTTTTTGATTTTATCATAAAATATTTTGGAAATATAGTTGAATCAGGTAATATCACATTTAATCCGTTATTTTTCCAATAATATTTTACAGTCTGAATTAAATAATCAAAAAAATATGGATACGCTTCAGAAGCCGTTTGATTTCTTAACCATGGGAACTTCTGTTTTATTGTATCATAAAATGTTCTCAAATTATTATACATTTCATCCCATGATCTATTCTCAGGATTTCTATCTGTTGCAAATAAATCATCTGGATGTATAAAATGTTGAAATGTTCCAAAATTCGCCAAGGTATTTATAGTTGATAAATATATTCTTTTTAAAGGATAATAACCATATGTCGATCGTGGAATAACCACCACAAAATTATTTGTGATTCTATATTCAGAAAATTCATTTTTCCCTTCATATGATGTACCTATTGTTTTTATTGTTGGTATTGCTTTTAATAAATTTTTTGCTCCAAATTCATCTATAATATTGTTTGGTGCCACATAACTGCTTATAACTACAGGGTGCCCAAGTATTTCACTTATAAATCTTTTCGCCGCATTCAAACTTGATATAATATTTTCAGGATTGGCCCATCTATCCTTAGTTAAGGAATTATGATTATACCCATGAAGTCCAAGCTCAAAATCGGATTTATCAATTTCCCTCATAGCTTTATAAGGATTATTGTTCTTACTGACAAAAAACTCTGTAAATTCAAAAGGCGGAGTACTTGAACCATTATAACTCAATGGCGTAACAAACGTATATTTTATATTATATTCTTCAGCAAATACTTTTATAGATGGCCACCATATATTGTAATAATATTCATCATCTGTAATCATTTTATTATCAACTTTTGCTTTTTTTACATTATATGAAGGTAAAGGAAAATCATCTATATAAAAAATGAATGAATTTAATATACCAGCAATTGAAACATCCTGCATTTCTAAAATTGATTGTAAAATTAACCCTCTTAATTCTTTCACAATAATTCCCGGATATATATACCCCATATATCCAGAATCTACTTTTTTATACCATATTGCTGGAACTTTTATATCATTACCACCTAAATAAGCTAAAACTATATTTTCCTTAGAAAGGTCTATATTAAAAGAGATATTAAAATATCTTTCAATGATGCTTTCTCCATTTTTCATATTCCCAATAGGAAATAAATCTTTTACAAATATTATTTTAGATATACTAATAGATTCATTTTTTATTCCTTCTTTCCATGGTGTATTGGAAAGGAGTGTTGTAAATATAAAAGTTCCTCCATTTTCAATAAAATTTTTTATTGTTCGAGTTTCAACATATTCGGCATCTGTATCCCATATAATATATTTATATGGGATTAAATCTATTAAAGACAGGTTATAAAATTCATTTACATTAATAGATTCATAATTTATCTTTGCATATTCAAATATTTTATACAATTCTTGCTGTGATTTTAAATATTGCATATTATCAAACTTTGTTTTTATAATTAAAACCTTATCCTCAATACCAACTTTTTGATTAATTAAACTTGATATTATTTTCTCAATATTTAAAATAATATCACCTTTCTCATTTATAAAACTTCCAAATATTGCACCACCACCATTTTTTGATAATATTATCATAGGATATTCCATGTTATTATTTGCTTTATAGGATAATAAAATTTCATCATTATTACCAAAAACAACATATCTTTCAACAGGTTCTTTTAATGAAGTTGGTGGACTAGTTAAAAAATACTCTTTTTTATAATTAACTGTGTAATTTTTTAATTCACGATATCCATACATATAATGAATTCCGATTTTATTTAATAAATTATTTATTTCTCTAATGTCTGATGTTACACCTAAATTATTAAAGAAAAAGAAAAAACCACCATTTTCTACAAAACTCGATAATTGCCTTAAATATAAATGTGAATTTTTTAAATTTGGAGAATAATACCATGTAATAACACCAAAATATTTACTATTATCAATCCTATAATAGTTCATATCTTCTATATTTTTTAGTTCATAATTTATATGATATTTTTCTAAAATAGGTATTATATGGTATTTAAACATAAATTCTCCATATTGTTCTGATTTTTTATACAATAATAATAAATCCTTTTGCCCAAATAAAGTTATTGTCATAAGAAATATCAAGAAAATCAAAATATTTTTTTTCATCTCTCTTCCCCCATTATTTTTTTTATATCACTATATTTAATGTAAAAACCTTCTTCAACTGCTAATTTTTGTCTATAATATTCTATTTTAATTAAGTTTTGAACATTTTTAATTAATATTTTATAGCCTATAAAAGTCCCTATTGCAAATGCAAAGGAATAACTTGCTCCTAATGTATAATACCCAAATTTATTAATAAATATTATACTTAAAAGAAAATTTATCAAAAAAACGCCTATATTCAAATATAAAGCTATATTTCTAAAATCAAAATATAAAAGTAACAACATAATCATTAAGTAAAACGAATTCATCATAGCACCAATCAATCCAAGTCTTAAAACTGGTTTAAACATTTCTGACACAAAAGGTAATAAATTCATTTCATTCAAAAAAAATAATATAAGGGTAATAATTATCTGAACTCTTACTGTTAAATTTATATCGAATTTTAATTCCTTTTCCATATTTTTTTGTCTAATAAGAATTTCGGAATAGTTATAACCTTCTATAAGTGAATCATAAAATAATTTATATGTTTTATAAAATCTTGTTTCCAAAACCAGTATAAACATTGTAGCTGTAGGAATTATTGTCAGGTAAGCTAAGAACATCGGACTATCATAAATAAAAGAAAAATGAAAACCTTTTAATGGAATTTCTCCAAAATTCTTAGAATGCCATGTGATAAAATCATCAATCCACAATGCCAAATAATATGTAAATCCTATAAAAATATTTTGCCAATACTTCTTTATCTCTTTCATCCATTCGAAAGTTATATTCATTTCAGTTCCAAAATAAATTAAAGTTATCATATAATGAACGAACGTCCCAATATTAACCCCAAACGCATATCCCAAAATATATCCCAATGGATTATTCTCAGATCCAAAATAATTAGAAAGTATTATAGAGAAAAACCCCATAATCAAATATGCCATTATATACCAATTTACTGCATCTGTAGAAACAGAAGCTATAGAAATTATCCACAATGTTAATAAAGAAATGAACAAATAGGCAAAGGATAAAACAAACCATAATTCATGTTTGTTGAATAGAAAAAACACAAGTAAAAATAGAATTGTAAATAAAATAGCATATACCAGCATTCCCATCACTTCTGGTATAATTTTTTTATACTGTTTCATATAAATCAGATCAGAGATTCGCCTTGATTCAAACATAATAAATAATCCTGAAATTATTATAGAAAATACAAAAGAATATACTATAGCTATATTAAAATAAAGATTTGTAATTTTAAAAAAATTTAATATTATCCATAAAGAGATCGTTGTAATTATCCATGGGCCAGATGAAACCACCACAGAATAGGCAATAGCTAATAAATCTGTAGATACACCACCTTTATGGAACATTTTATTTAATCTAAAACCAACTCCAGCCAATTTATTTCACCACCGAAAGATACAAGTCACGATAATTTTTTATCATCTGTTCAAGTTTATATCTTTTTTCCACACGAATTTTAGCTATTTTTGATGCATTATATCTAAACTCATCATCCTCATATAATTTTATCATACCATTTGCTAATCCAACAAAATCTTTAGGTTTTACAACTATTCCCGCTTCTCCTATAATATCTTCTTTTGAACCATGTATCATTTCTGAACATGCTCCAACATCAGTAGTTACCACTGGAATCCCCACTGCAAATGCTTCTAGAATCACAAGTGGTTGCCCTTCACTAACGCTGGATAATAACAACACGTTTAGTTTTGGATAATACTCCAAAACATTTACTTTTCCAGTAAATTCTATTGTATCCTCAAGTCTGAATATATTTATCATTTCCTGACATTCTTTATAATATTCTGGTTCTTCATCTGTAGGCCCTATTATAAGCAATTTAAAATGCGGTATTTTCTCTTTCACCATTTTTGCAGCTTTAATTGCTGTTTTTATATCCTTAATTTCAACAACTCTTCCAACTAATCCAACTACATAAGGTTCTTTTTCTTTTCTATATTCTAATTTTGAAAATTTTTCATAATCAATTCCATTTGGTATTACATACATTTTAGATTCATCGTCACATAATTCTTTTTCAAATATTTGATTTTTAGAAAACAATGTTGTAATTTTTTTTGATCCTTTATATACCAAAGAACTAATTGTATTAAATAGCTTAATCCATGCCAATCTATATTCATCTTTTATCCATCCAGCTTTTAATACTTCTAATTGTCTTTCCCTATGGTATATACCATGCTCCGTCAATATTACAGGCGTATTATTTTTTATTCCATTCATAATAGCAGATATACCCGCATAACCAGTAGTTATTGTATGATAAATATCGCATTTTGGAAAATCTACTGTCATTGAATTTAAAAAAGGCAAAAGCATCGACTGTAGCGTCCAAAAATAATTGGTAAAATTTTCATACGGTATATATGCTTTATAAAACTCAAGCATAACTTCCCAATAAATTTCTGATTTTAAAATACTCGTAAAATCATAATTAAAATAATCATGAAAAAGTTTATATAATTTATCTGACATAACTTTCTCATCAAATGGATATTTTAAAATATCCTGTAATTTCTTACCAAAATCTTTTGTTATTTTTTGCTTTTTTGAAAAATTATATTTAGCAAATAAAAAATATTCAAAATAATCTACTACATTTTCAGAAAAGGTATATTTGGGTATTCTTATTTTTGGTACATCACCAATCTGAATTATACAAAATTCAACATCTTTCATGTTTTTTATCAAAGTATTTCCCCAACTTGAAACTCCTCCAGTAACATATGGATATGTCCCTTCAAATATTATTCCCACTCTCATATTATTCACCTTTTAATTTAAGATATTCAACTATTAACCTTACATCTTCTATATCTTTTTTACTAAATAAATAAGATACTTTTTTCAACTTTTCTGGATAAAAAAGATTTAATATAAACAATATCTGCAGCTTCTCAGTTCTAGATGACTTTCTTATTAATTTAATTAAAAACTTTTCATTATCAGAAAGCAAATACAAGCCCAATTTATTTTTAAAATTTAATTTATCTATAAAATCTTCAAATTTTTTTTCATTAGATAGTTGCTTAAAAGAAGTTATCAAATATTCATATTTTAGTTTTTGAGCATATTCAAGCGTATCTATATCTTCTAAAGCAAATGAAATAGAAATTAACTGATTTATTAAGAGTAAATCTTTATCTGTATAGCTTTTTTTATGTTCTAATTTTGTTAAAATTTCTTTTTGTCTTATATATGAAGACCTTTTGTTCCAAGGAAGATTTTTTACATAATCTGGATCAAAACTATAATTACTATTATAATTGACAATTATAATCACAGCTATTAATAATAAAGTCAATGCAAATAATAAATAATATGGCTGAAACAATTTTATTTTGAATTTCATTTTATCCCCCCAATAAAAATTTTATCGACTCATGCTCCGGAGAAAACCCCAGATCTATAAATTCAGAAACCAATTTTTGAACACTTTTTGGCTTTCTTCTTTTTATATAATACATAATAGCATATTCATATAATTCCTGCGCTCTAATTTTATTGATTTTTTCATTTAGCACTTCCTCTAAATTTTCATATTCATTCAAAGACTCAAGTATTCTTAACGTATAAACAATTAACAATGGACTTTCCGGAAACATTTCTATTGCTGTTCGTAAAATTATAGAACTTTGCCATAAGACCTCAAATTTATGTTCCCCTGCAAGAAATCCTGAATTAGCATAATAATATGAATATTTAGCATAATTAATATAATCTTCTAGTGTATTTAAATTTCCCATATAGTGAGAAATCTTGCTAATTAAATGATTTTCCAAATTTGTCAAAGCATCAGAAGCATATAAAATAACATCTGGGTGTGTATCCTCTTTAATAGCATTCCTGATTAAATTTATACCTCCAATAAAGTCTATTTTTTCTTCTTTTATAGAATTATATACCAGTCTTACAACATATTTTCGTTGATTGGGGTCACCATATTTTAATATGATATTAAACGGAGCTAAATCAACAGAAGAAAATCCGATATTACTTGTATCTACCAATTTATGTTCATAAAAATTAATAGGTTTATATAATGGTTCAATCCTTTTATATTGTAATAATAAAATCAAAGGATAAAAAGGAAATAAGATAAAAGCTAAAAAAGTTTTTATCAAAGCAGTAAAAAGTTTTTTCTCACTTAAATAATTAAATATAAATAAAATAAGATAATATATCGCCAATACAATAAATCCTAGATTATAATGATGAAATATAAATAAAAATATATCAATTATTCCTAATATTAAAGCTAATATTGTAAAAAAATAAATATATTTATTCATTTTCATTTTTCGAATATGCCTCCAAAATCTTTATTCCAGAATATTTAGAAATAATGTTTAAAACTCTTTTTAAACCTTTTTCAGAACAGGAAGTTAAAATAATTCTAAATTCTTTTTTTTCTTCATCTAAAAAAAGAAAATCAGTGTCTCTTATAAATGATTTTAATATATCTATTGAAATATCATTATTATATTCAGCAATTATCACTGAATATGGAATTTTAAATCTTTCCTTTCTCTCCTCTATCTTATCTAATATACTATTAAATTTTTCCATTGGTTTAAAAATCATATTCTCATTTTCTGTTAAATCACTCGATGCTAAAAGAAGCGTGCTTAACCAATTTGCTAAAATTTTCAAATAAATTTCAGTATTCTTATTTATTTTTTCCGGATCTATTATTTCAACTATTATAAAACCCAATATTTCTTCATTGTGTTTTACACTTACTGCCATAGCAGGTTCATATTCAAAATCATATTCCATCTCTGTTAAATATAAAACATTAGCATTTGCACTTCCAAATTCTTTAGCCATTGAAATAACAATTGATTTTTCCATAGGAAATGAATTAGGCAAAAACTGTGAACCTTTTCTCACTTTTAATCTTAAAAAATTATTTTTTCCTAAAGTATAAATAGATACTGTTTTAGCATAAATAAATTCTGATATAAGATCTATTGTTTCATTAAATATATCTTCTGAACTATTATATTCAATATCTTTTAGTTTTTCAACTAATAGTGACACCCCTTGTTTTTCCAAAACCAATTTATGTTCAAGGTCATCCGTAATGTTTTTATACTTTCGTATATCTTCTTCAAGAGATTTTATTTTTTCTTTTAATAAATCTATTTCTTCTTTCTGAGAATCTATTTTTTGAACATACATATCCCTAAAAAATCCTATAATAAATCCAAAAGCAAAAATAAAAAGAGGAACTTTTAAAACATCCCACGAAATTATTATTTTAAAAAAATCCTCTTTAACATTAAAAAATATTGATAAAAAAATATAAATAGCACTCAATCCGCCTGTAAACAAAGAAAAATTAATACCATATCTTATTGCAATAAAAATCGAAAATATAAAATATGGATTTGGATAAATATAAATATAACCAAAATATTTTCTATTTAAATCCAAAATAAACAACAAAGTTAAAATTATTATTATTTCAAAAACTGCATAAATTTTAGTGCTTTTCATTTTCCATCCCCCAAAATTCCATGTTTTGCTTTTATAGAATATAAGTTAGCATATCGAACAATATTCTTCTCTGTTTTATAATCTATATTCATAAATTTCATTCCATATATTTTTTCACCATATATATTTTCACCTACAAGTCTAACAGCCCTTGTATTTATTTCTTTTAATATTAAATTATCATCCATAATTAAAGTCTTTATAATATATTCTCTTTCCTCAGCCAGATATTCTTTTACAACAATCTGCATTCCACCAGCACTAAAATCCCTTGTTTCAAAAGGAATTAACTTATTTTCTTCATTATCTATTAATATTCCTTCTCTTATTATTGGTATTCTAAAAAATAATCTTTTCTGAATTTTAAAAGCAATTTTAGGTAAAAAAACTGTTATTTTTTCTTTTTCAATTTTCAACACACTGGATTTTATCATTATATTTGAACCATTTTCATATACTCGTATATTCAATTTTTCTCCTGTATATAATTTAATCCTTGAATTTCTATATATAGGAGGCAGTATCTGTGCATATTTACCTAAAAAATTTAATAATATCACTCGACTATTACCAATAATATGTTGATGCGGTAGCTCTACATCAACCAAATCGCCAATAGATAATATCTTCTTTACTTTTATTTTTTCTATAAAAACACTTTCATTATGCTTCATAATTCTTCTCCTTTTTATCTTTAATTTCAAAGTTATATATATAATATTATAACATATCCTTCCAGGAAGTGCTAAAAAAGTATGTGACTACTATTAACATTTTTTGTTGAATATATTTTTAGAGTACAAATTTTATACTCATTCCTAATTGAATTTTTGTTATGAGTATAATTTTTATACTTACATGGAACATATGTTCTATATAAATACGGTTGGCATAGTGTTGCTTATATGTAATTATGGCATTCAATTATTTTAATTTAAAATAAAAAATTTTAGGAGGTAGAAAAATGAATAAAGTAGCAGTAACAGGGTTGGGTACCATTAATTCAATAGCAAAATCAAAAAATGAGTTTAAAGAGAATTTAAAAAAGATGACTATTGGTATAGACCATATAACTCAATTTGATACAACAGACCATAAAGTTAAAATTGCAGGCGAGGTAAAGGATTTTGACCCAGTTTTATATATGGATAAAAAACTTGCCAGAAGATATGATAGATTTTTACAATTCGCTATAGCAGCTACTAAAGAAGCTTTAGAAGATAGTAATCTTGAAGGTGAAGAATGGAAAGAAAATGCCGCTGTAATTGTGGCTTCTGGAATTGGTGGATTTAAAACATTATATAAAGAATTCCAAAAAATGGAAAAAAAGGGCCCAAAAGTTGTAAGTCCATTTTTAATACCAATGATGATCTCGGATATGGCGTCTGGAGTTGTCTCAATAGAATTTGGTTTAAAAGGACCTAATTTCAATACAGTAAGCGCATGTGCTTCTTCTTTACATGCAATTGCAATGGGAAGTATGTTAATTAGACATGGATATATTGATGTTGCTATTGTTGGTGGAGCAGAAGCTACTATAGACCCAATGCCAATAGCAGCTTTTGCTAATATGAAAGCTTTATCTACAAGAAATGATGATCCAAAGGGTTCTTCAAGGCCTTTTGATAAAGAACGTGATGGATTTGTTATGGGTGAAGGAGCCGGTATAATTATTTTAGAATCTGAAGAACATGCTAAAAAAAGAAATGCAGATATTTATGGATATATTGAAGGATTCGGTATGAGTGGTGATGCATATCATATTAGTGCACCTGACGAACAGGGAACTGGAGCTGCTAAAGCTATAAAATTAGCTTTAAAGGATGCAAATGTTGAACCAGAAAAAATTGATTTAGCAAACTGTCATGCAACTTCAACCCCAGCAGGAGATATTGCAGAAACCAGAGCTTTAAGGAATGCTTTAGGTGAACACGCTAAAGATATTTTTATTCAAGGATCTAAAACACTATTTGGACATGCACTTGGTGGAGCAGCTGCAATTGAATTTGTTGGACTTGTTTTACAAATGAAAGAAGGATTCATACACGGTATGCCAAATTTAGTAGAACCAAATGATGAATTAAAAGATTTAAAAATACCCAAAGAAACTATTGATTTTAAAGCAAAATATGCAATTAAAAATGCTTTTGGATTTGGAGGACATAATGTTTCAATTGTGTATAGGGGTTTATAAGGAGTTGATGCGAAATGAAAATTGGAATTGTAACTGATAATACCTGTAATTTACCTACAGATTTTTTAGAAAAAAATGACATTGGATATGCATCTCTTTATATTTTGAGAGAAAGCAAACATATAAAAGCTGTAGATTTATGTCCTACTACATTTTACGAAGAACTAAAAGTAGGTTCATATGTACCTTTAACTTCTCAACCATCTGTAAAGGACTTCGAAGAAGTTTATAGAGATATGTTAAAAAGATATGATTATTTGATCACGCTCACTATTTCAGAAAAATTAAGCGGAACCTTAAACTCAGCAAGACTTGCGGCATCTATAGTAGATGAAAAAAGAATTTTTACTATTGATACCAAATTAACCAGTTTTGGCTTGGGATTTTTAGTATTAGAATTAAAAAATAAAATTGAATCTGGAATTTATGAAATAGAACAATTATTGGAATATGCACGAAATTTTTATACTACAGTGAAAACTATTTTTAGTGTAACCAACATTGATTATTTATATAAAGGCGGAAGAATTGGAAAAGCAAAAGCATTAATGGGCGGTTTATTAAATATGAAGCCTATTCTCTCTTTGGAGGAAGGTGAAATAATACCGGTAAAAAACTCTCGAGGAATTAACAAAATGATAAAAGAAGTAGTAAATCAATCTCTCGCCAGAATAGACACTTTAAGGTTAAAAAAAATTGCTGTTATTCATACAAGCAACCTAAAGTATGGTGGATTAATAATTGAAGAACTCAGAAATAAAGGAATTCATGATGATGATATCATATATTCTCTACTTGATCCTGTAATAGGTACTCATTTAGGTCCAGATGCTGTGGGGGTGATTACACAATGGGAATAATGAATATTGATGAAATAATGAAAATACTACCACATAGATATCCATTTTTGCTTGTCGATGGTGTTATCGAAATAACTGAAAATAAAATAATTGCATATAAAAACGTTAGTATAAACGAACCTCATTTTCAAGGTCATTTCCCGGATTATCCTATTATGCCGGGCGTATTAATAATAGAAGGATTGGCACAAACTGCAGGATTATTATTGATGAAAGATTTAAAAGAAAATTCTATACCTTTATTTCTTGGAATTGATAAAGCAAGATTTAAAAGGGAAGTTAGACCAGGAGATAAATTAATATATGAAATTGAAGTAATTCAAGAAAAAATGGGTATGTTCAAATTAAAAGCGAATGCTAAGGTTGAAAATAAAACCGTTACCAGTGCAGAATTAATGGTTGGAATAAAGAAGGGATAATATGCACATATCACAAATTAATGCTTTTATCCCAGAAAAAAAATTGGATAATCAAATTTTAGCCAAAAAATTCAATGTCTCTGAAGATTGGATATATAAAAGAACTGGTATAAAAAATAGGTATATATCTGAAATAGATGTATTTCAAATGGGAATAAAAGCAGCAGAAGTTTTAGATATTGATGGAGTTGATACTGTACTATTCGTTTCTTCTGTAGGAGCACATTATGTTCCTTTTTATGTCAGAATATTTGAAAAATTGAAGATTAAAAATTCACGTTATGGTATTGACGTATCAAATGGATTTGTGGGTTTTGTAACCTCATTACATATTGCAGATGTCATGTTCAGAGAAAATATTGCAAATAAAATTTTATTAATAGTTTCAGAAAAATTATCAGATCTTGTCGAAGAAAATGATATCAATACTGCAATTTTATTTTCTGATGCTGCTGTTGCTATGATTTTGGAAAATCATGACAAATGTATTTGCGATCATAGAGTTATGTATGATTCAGAATATTTAGATGCTTTAAATATAAATGAAAATAAAAAAATTATAATGGATGGTAAAAGAGTATATAAATTTGCTGTAAATAATATGAAAAAGATGTTATCACAATATATTAATGATTATGGTAAAAAAATTATTGTCCCCCATCAAGCAAACAAGAGAATATTAGAAAGCGTCAAAAAAAACTTTAATGATTTTGAATTTTTAGATATTATAGAAAAATATGGAAATACTGGCGCTGCAAGCATTCCTTTGACTTTATTTAAAACTTATGGAAATACCAAAATTTCATTAAAAGATCATTTACTTATTTCAGTTGGTGGAGGAATGACAACATCAGCAATAACCTGGAGGTGCAACAATGAATAGAGTAACAGAACTACTTAATATCAAATATCCTGTTTTAGAAGGTGGAATGGCATGGGTTGGAACAGCAAAATTAGCCGCAGCAGTTTCTGAAGCTGGTGGCCTTGGAACCATTGGTGCTGGAAGTATGACCCCTGATATTTTAAAAGAATCTATTAAGACAATAAAAACATTAACTGATAAAACTTTTGCTGTAAATATTATATTAGTAAACCCTTATGCCGATCAATTAGTTGAAATAGTAAAAGAAGAAAATGTTCCTGTAGTAATTTTTGGAGCTGGTAATCCAGGGAAATACATTCCTCAATTAAAAGAAAAAAATATAAAAGTTTTAGCTGTAGTTTCATCAGAAAATCTGGCTAAAAGATTAGAAAAAACTGGAGTTGATGCCATTATTGGTGAAGGAATGGAATGTGGAGGACATATAGGTGATGTCTCTACTATGGTTTTAATACCAAAGCTCGTTGATGTTTTAAATATTCCTGTTATTGCAGCAGGAGGTATTGCTGATTTAAGAGGTGCAAGAGCTGCTTTAGCATTGGGTGCTGAAGGAATTCAAATGGGAACAAGATTTGTCGCTACTCATGAATGTGAGGCACATGAAAATTATAAAAAATTAATTTTAAAAGCTGGCATAAGAGATGCTATTGTTACTGGTGCATCAATTGGGCATCCAGCAAGAGTCATAAAAACAAAATTTGCTAAGAAGATAAAGCAACTCGAAGTTGCTTCACCAGAAGAAGCAGAAGAAATGCTTGTCGGAAGTTTGAGAAAAGCCTTTATGGATGGAGACTTAGAAAATGGATCTTTCATGGCTGGACAAAGTGCTGGATTGATCAATGAAATAAAAAGCGTTAAAGAAATTGTTGAAGAATTTGGCGAAGAACTCAAAAAATATTTTGAGAGGTGATAAAATGATAGCATTTGTCTTTCCAGGTCAGGGATCTCAATCTCTTGGAATGGGAAAAGAAATTTTAGAAAAATATCCTGAATATAAAAAGTATTTAGATAAAGCTTCTGAAACCATTAGTGTAAATTTAGAATCTATTATTTTTGGAGATGATGAAAAAACTTTAACTCTAACAGAAAATGCTCAACCTGCATTATTGACTATTTCATATATAATGTATATGTATGCAGTTGAAAAATTAAATATTATTCCTGATGTTGTTGCTGGTCATTCTTTGGGCGAATGGACAGCATTAACAACGGCAGAAGTTATCTCTTTTGAAGATGCTGTAAAATTAGTCCGCCTTAGAGGTAAATATATGAGTGAAGCTTGCCCCCCTGGAATTGGTGGCATGGGAGCAGTAATTGGATTAAATATAGAAAATATACAAGAAGTCTTATCTCAATTTAATAATGTTAATATTGCGAATCATAATTCCCCAGAACAAATTGTAATTAGTGGTGAAAAACAAGAAGTTTTAAAAGCCCTTGAAGTACTAAAAGAAAAAGGTGCAAAAAAAGTTGTTGAATTAAACGTGAGTGGACCATTTCATTCAAAACTCGTTGAACCCGCTCAAGAAAAAATGAAACATGAATTAGAAAATATTAAATTTAATAACCCAAAATACAAAATTATACAAAATTATATTGGTGACTTAGAATATGATCCAGAAAAAATAAAAGAAAATATAATTAAGCAAATTACTGGAACAGTAAAATGGGTAGATAGCATTAGAAAAATGAAGAAAATTGGGGTTACTCAAGTATACGAAGTTGGCCCAGGAAAAGTTCTTACTGGTTTAGTAAAAAGAATAGATAAAAGCTTAAATCCAAAAAATATATTAAAAGTATAAATATACAAAATCACAAGACAGCCAAAAATATAATCCCAGAGCTTCTGGGATTATATTTTTTCTAAAATCTCTATTAATTTTTCTTTTTTTATAGGAATAGCTAGAAAATCTTTAGCGCCATTTAATATAGCTTCTTTAACGTATTTTTTTCCGAATATGAAGAGGTCACAATTATTTTAGCTTCTGGATCATTTTCCAATATAAATTTCATTGCTTCTAGTCCATCCATCACAGGCATTATTAAATTCATAAATACAATATCCGGATATATTTTAAAGTACATATTTATAGCTTCTTTCCCATTTTCTGCTTCACCAATAACATTATATCCAATCTCCTCAATCATATCTCTGATAATTATTCTATCAAATCTCGAATCATCAACAATAAGGATGTTATACAAAATATCACCTCACATTAATCCCTCAAATAAATTAACCTGATTTTTTTCAGGCAATCCTTTTAACATACCTAGTTTTCTAAACGTTTCAACTGTTGTCTTATTAATACCAGTTCTTTTTAATAAGTCTTCAACTGATAAAAACTCCTTCTCTTGTCTTGCTTTTACTATACTTATAGCAGCTTTTTCTCCTAAATTTGGAACTTTTATAAAAGGTATTCTTAGTTTATTGTTTTCAATGATAAAGTTTTTAGCATCTGATTTATATATATCAGGAGGCAAAAATCCAAAGCCACGCAATAGCATTTCATAAGCTAATTCCAAAACAGTTAATTCGTTTTTTTCTTTTACATCTAGAGATTTTAATGATTTCAAATCAAAAATTCTTGCTCTAATAGAATTTCTACCTTTCAATATTATTTCTGTATTAAATTCATCACCTTTAACTGAAAAATATGTAGCATAAAATGCCAATGGATAGTGCACTTTAAAATATGCAATTCTAAATGCCATACTTACATATGCTGCTGCGTGAGCTTTTGGAAATAAGTATTTTATTTTTTTACATGAATTGATAAACCATTCTGGAACATTATTTTTTTTCATTTCATCTTCATCTTCTGAGGCTAAGCCTTTACCTTTTCTTACCTTTTCCATTATAAAAAATGAATGTTTTTTATCCAATCCTTTTTGTATCAAATAATTCATAATATCATCACGACATGCAATAACCTCGTCAACCGTGGCTTTTTTTGCAGCTATTAAATCTCTCGCATTATTTAACCACACATCTGTTCCATGGGACAAACCTGAGATTCTTACAAGTGCTGCAAAAGTTTTTGGCTTAGTTTCTTCAAGCATTCCTCTAACAAATTGTGTTCCAAATTCTGGTATTCCCAATGTTCCAACAGTTGTTCTTAATTCAGAACTCAAATCTACACCTAAAGCCTTTGATGATGAAAAAATCGACATGGTTTCTTTATCATCCATTTTTATATTTTTGTATTCTACACCTGTCAAATCGCTCAACATTTTTAAAAACGTAGGATCATCATGTCCCAATGCATCTAACTTTACTAAATCATCGTGAATAACATGATAATCAAAATGAGTCGTCATAGTATTCGCTTTTCTATCATTCGCAGGATATTGAACAGGAGTAAAATCGTAAACCTCCATGTTTTTAGGGACAATCATTAATCCGCCTGGATGTTGTCCTGTAGTTCTTCTTGCCCCTTCAATCTTTTTAGCTAATCTTATTATTTCTGGATTTTTCAAATCTCCTGCATATTCTTCTGCATACTTTTTTACATATCCATATGCTGTTTTTTCTGCAACTGTTGATATAGTACCTGCTCTAAATACGTGATCAACACCAAACAATTCCTCAATAAATTTATGTGCTCGCGATTGATATTCACCAGAAAAATTCAAATCAATATCGGGTACCTTATCTCCTTCAAAACCCATAAATGTTTCAAAAGGTATATCCTGACCATTCTTTTTCATTTCCATTCCACATTTGGGACATTTTTTATCAGGCAAATCATAACCAGAATCGTATGATCCATCAGTAATAAATTCACTATATTTGCACTTTGGGCATACATAGTGAGGTGGCAACGGATTAACTTCTGTTATTCCCATCATTGTTGCAACTAAGGAAGATCCTACAGATCCTCTCGAACCAACAAGATATCCATCATCATTAGATTTTTTTACTATTTTTTGTGCCATCAAATACAATACTGCATAACCGTGATTAATAATAGATTTTAATTCTCTCTCTATTCGAGATTTCACTATTTCTGGCAGGGGATCACCATATATCTCTTTTGCTGTTTTCCAGGATAATTCTCTTACTGTATCATCTGCACCTTCTATTATAGGTGGATGCAATTTCCCTTCTAATGGTTTAATTTCTTCTATCAAATCTGCTATTTTATTGGTATTTTCAATCACTATTTCTTTAGCAATTTCTTCATCCTCAAATATTTCATAAGCTGCTTCCAACATTTCTTTAGTTGTTCTAAAATATTTATTAGAATCATATATTTTTTTCTTTTTACCTTTAGTAGCTGAACCTATTATTAATGCATCTCTAGCTTTTTTATCTTCTTTATTTAAATAGTGAGCATTCCCCGTCATTACTACTGGAATATTATAGCTTTTTGCAGAATTATACAAAAGCTTATAAAATTCTTTTATTTTATTTTTATCGACTCCATTATGTTCAACACTATCAAGAGGCTGTATTTCAATATAGTCAAATAAACTAATTAATGAATTTATTTCATCAATAGATGCTCCCTTAGAGTATTCTTCAAATATTATATTTTTGGTACAGCCACTACCTATTAAGAGTCCTTCTCTATTTTCAAGCAACTCATTTAATAAAATTGTAGTATCTCTATAAAAATATTCTGTATGGGCTTTGGATATCAATTTGTATAGGTTTTTTAATCCCGTTCTATTTTTAACAAGGACAGCGGCATGATATTTCCTTAATTTTTTAAAATCTATCATTTTTTCTAAATTAATTAATTCATTTAATGTTTTAATGCCTCTTCCTTTAGCTTTTTCCAATAATTTTAAAAACGCATATGCTGTAACTTTGGCATCTTCATGTGCCCTGTGATGTTCAAAATTTCCTAATCCCAATGCTTTTACTACTTTATCAAGTGAATGACCACCTTTTAAATTTAATAAAGCTCTTGCCATTGCAAGAGTATCGACATATGGCATTTTTATTTCAATATTTAAAACTTCTTTAGCCCACCTTCTTAAAAATCTATAGTCAAAATTGGCATTATGTGCAACCAAGACAGAATCAGTTATAAATTCCATAAATTCTGGTAAAATTTCTTCAATTGAAGGAGAATTTTCCAACATTTCGTTCGTAATTCCAGTAATTTCTTGAATTTTTTGGGGAACATTCTTATTTGGTTTTATCATTTTATGAAAAACTTCTTTAATTTCTCCATTTTCTATTTTAACAGCACCAATTTCAATTATCTCCTCAACATTTGGGTCAAATCCTGTTGTTTCAAAATCAAAAACTACAAATTTAGAATTAAATTTTATTTCTTTTGAAAAATTGTTTATAATCGAAACTTTGTTATTAACCACATTAATTTCACAACCATATATTGGTTTTATATTATTTTTTTTCGCTACATTATAAAAAACAGGTATAGATTGAACTACCTCATGATCTGTAATAGCTACAGCTTTATGCCCCCATTTTGCCGCCGTTTTTACCAATTCTTCAACATCTAAAACGGAATCAAGTGCACTAAATTTAGAATGTGCATGTAATTCTACTCTTTTTACCTCTGCATCATCTATTCTTTCTTTAGGTGGTATTTTTATGATATTATCTGGAATTATTACATATTCCTTCTGATATTCATCATAGGTTATTCTTCCTTCAACCTTTATAAAGTCTTTTTCTTTTATATTTGCATTTAGTTTTTCTGCAGAATTTTTAAATGCTTTTATAGTAATAGAATCTGTATTATCAGTAATAAACATTGTTAAAATAATAGCTCTATCATTATATTCCTTATAGAACACTTCACCTTCCACAACTACTTTTGAAGTTTGATACATTATTTCACTTAGCCTTTCAAGAGGAATAGAAACTTTTTTAAAATTATTTCCCAAGATAATTTCATCATTATTTAAATCACTTTTTTCATTACTTTCTGTATTATGACCCATAGAAATTATTGATTTAAGATTTTTATCATTAGCCTCTTCATCATAATCCTCAATTAATTCATAATCGTTATTTTCTATTTCAGTATAATCAATATTCAAGGATTCATCAAAAAGGAATTCATAGTTTGGCGAATATCCCAAACTTCTATTCAGTATTTTATCTATAATTTCTTTGTTTTTCTTTATTCTTTCAAGAGCAAATCTATTTGAAACTCTAAATATTAGTTCATTATCAGAAACATCAGGTAACAAAAAACGAAGATAATTTTCTTCTTCATTACCCTTTATTAAATCTATCCAATTTTCCAGAATATAGTTTAAATCCTTTTTTATAAGCAAGACAAATTTAACCGGCATTTTCATAAGCCTTGAAAAAAACCTTTTTATATTTTTTTCTTCATTTTCACTTAATGGATTATAAAGCTTTAGAAGAAGAAATTCATTTATTTCTATTTCACCTTGAAGATTAAAAGGGTCAAACCCTAATTTTGAAAGCAAAAAATCTGAAATTTTCATCGAAAGACCTCCTGAAAGAATATCATCATTAACTATACCATATTAATTTTAAAATTAATATGTCAATTTTAAAAAAAGACATCTTAAAAGATGTCTCAGAATGTTGACAAAATAAAATATGAAAAAATAATATGAGAGAATCCTTGAAAATTCCCAAACTTTCGCTTCGCGAAATTTTAAATATTATAATTTTAAATATTATAAACTAAAATATTGCTTTATTTATAACCTATATTAATTATTGTATTTTTTTAATATATAAACATTTGTTTATTTTTAATGCTGCGCATTAAAAATATGTTCATGAGCATTTTTGAGGAATAAGAATTTTCACCTTAGACACGAATATTATTTTGAATATTTTATTTTGCACTTTGTCTACAAACTGAGACATCTTAAAAGATGTCTCAGTTTCTATAAAATCTATAAAAAAGTTAAAAAAACGAAATTTTTAAACTTACTAACCTTTTAAAAAAACAAGCATCTTTCAGATGCTTGTTTTTAGATCTTCTTTATTGCTTGATTTGCAGCTACTAAATCTATGTCCCATACTGGTGAAAATGGCGGAGAGTAAGCTAAATCCATATTTCTTAATTTATCAACAGTTCCATTAGTATATATTAGAGAAGTTATTGCATTTAATCTTGGATGTATTTCCCCACCAACAAATTGTGCTCCTAAAATTCTACCAGTTTTTTTCTCAAAAACAAGTTTTATCTTTAATTTTTTGGAACCTTTATAATAATGTGCTTTACTTCCAGATTTAATAAATACCGCTTCTGCATTAAATCCTTCATTTATAGCTTCTTGTAAAGTTAATCCTGTTTTAGCATACTCTATATCTTCGAATTTTGTAATTAATGATCCAACAACTCCTATAAAAGAATCATTCCCACCTGCTAAGTTTTTACCAGCTATTCTTCCCTGCTTATTGGCAGTTGTCCCTAAAGGAATATATACATTTTTACCTGTTATAAAATGATTTACCGTAGCGCAATCTCCTGCTGCATATACATTATTAATATTTGTCTCCATTTTTTCGTTAACTATAATAGCTCCATTTTTTGCTAAATTTAAACCTTTGTCCTTTAAAAATAATGTATTTGGTTTTACCCCAATAGATATAATTACCATATCCCCAGTATATTCATTATCTTCTGTAATTACTTTAAAAACCCCATTTTCTTTTATAACATCTTTTGCAAATGTATTAAATACAACATTGACTCCTTTTTCTCTTATGCCATGTATAAATTCTTCATGAATTTCCGGTTCTATATTTCCAAGTATATGATCCATACCTTCAATAATAGTAATTTCTATTCCATGTTTTTTTAAAGCTTCAGCAGTTTCTATACCAATAAATCCTCCTCCAATAATAATTGCTTTTTCAGGATTTTCTTCTTTTATAAAATTTAAAATATTCTTTGCATCATCTGGATTCCTCAATTTAAAAATCCCTTTTTCTCCCCATGCTTGGAACGGTGGAATAATGGGTGAAGCACCTGTTGAAATTACCAATTTGTTATAAGAAACTTCCTTTTCACCTTCTTCTGATTTAATATAAACGATTTTATTTGAAAAATCTATTTCATATGCTTCGTGTTTAACAAAAACATCAGCACCTTTTTTCTCTTTAAAGATATCTGGTGTTAATGCTATAACCGCTTCTGGTGAAGAAACATCTCCACTTATTACATATGGTAATCCACATCCACCATAAGATATGTATGGTTCCTTTTGAAATATTGCAATTTTCAAATTTTTATTTATTCTTTTAGCACTTGCTGCTGCACTCGTACCAGCCGCGACCCCACCAAGGATAACCACATCATATTCCATCTTTTCCATTTTCACACCTCCAAAAACTCTATTTAATTTTGATATTCTAATTGATATTCTATATTAATCAAATGGTGTAATTATTAACATTATTATCAAAAATAAAAGGAGCTTTGCTCCTATTTCAAAATATCGTAATATGATAACAATGACAAAAATACAGAATATGTCAAATAAACTATACTCGGAATATAAAATACTTGATTTTTTCCTAAACTGGTATTTCCAAATAACGACGCCCCAAACCATTGTATTCCATGTTTAAAAATCAGATATAGTATAGCAAAAATCATAATCATAGATATTAAAAATTTTACAAACGCCGTAATCCTTGTGGCCCTAAGATTACCTTTTAAATAATATATAGCGTTAAATTGCTCAAAAATGCTATAACTTAAATATAATATACCGAGCAATATTATATTGACTACATCTAAAGTAAATTGATTTCCAAGCATACTTTGAATTAATGGTTTTTGAAAATATACAATTCCTACCATCAAAGTTAATATTAATGAAATTAAAAAATTAAAACTGGAAAAAACAATTTTTAACCAACCTATTCCAGCATTACCAGAAGAAAATTTTCCGGCTATTTCCTGTTGTTTTTCATATTCTGGTTTATTATATATTCTTACAGGATTAACTTTTTCTGATAAGTGATGTTTCTTTTCTATTTTCTTCTTCTTTTCATTATGTATTTTTAATGTTGCCATTTTGTCCTCCTAAACTTTTCTTGAGAATTCCAAAGCTTTCTTTTTTTCCAAAAAGCAGAATCTTATTTCTCTTAAAGATTTTGCGGTTTTGGAAAAGTCATTAATAGCTTTAGAATAAACATCACATGCTTTCTCAAAAGGATAACCAAAAATCCCAGAACTAATTGCTGGTAAAGAGATCGTTTTTAATTTCATTTCATCTGCCTTTTCAAGAGATTTATATACTGCACTGTATAAATGTTTTTCTTCATTTGAATTTCCGCCATTCCATACAGGTCCTACAGCATGAATTACATATTTTGCTTTAAGACGACCTCCTGAAGTAATCCCTATTTCGCCTGTCTTTATTATACCATTTTTTTTAATATATTCATTACTCTCTTCCTGAATAATTCTTCCACCAGCTCTAACGATAGCCGCCGCGACCCCACCACCATGTGCAAGATATGAATTTGCTGCATTTACAATAGCATCTACATTCTCTTTTGTTAAATCACCAACCACAATCTTCAAAATAATATTATTTATCTCTTTTTCAAAAATAACTTTATTCATGATTTCACCTCAATTTTAAACGAAAAAAAGATACACTGTTCCTAACGCCATGGGAATTAATACGGGTAAAAATGATTTTTTCATATATTCTCCAAAAGATATTGTTTGATTGTAGTTTTTCTCAAGTAAAGATACTCCTACGATATTTTGAACAGCTCCGAGTGGAGTTAAATTTGTTCCTAAATTTGCTCCTATTGCATAAGCATACCATAATTCAAATGGTGCTCCATGCAATACTAAAAGTTTAATAACAGGAGCCAAAATTAATGTTCCAGGAACAGCACTCAAAAATGGAATAATAAATGCAGATACCCACATAATTACAATCATTAATAAAAATGGTGTATGTAATAGTGGATTAAAAAGATTTGCTATCGCTTGAGTTACACCAATTTCTTCTAAAGAAAAAGCTATTGTAAATAAACCACCATAAAAAAACATAGTATCCCAGTCCAGATCTTTTGACATACTTTCAAAATCTTTTTGTGTTAACAACATTAAGATTAATGCACCTGCGATAGCTATTAATGCCAAATCTATTTTTATAACAGAATGAAACATAAATCCGGTTAAAACTATTGCAAACACAGATACTCCTTTATACATCAATGATTTATTTTCAATAGCTTTTTCAGGATCCATATCCGATAATTTTCTAAGCTTTTCATTGAAAGTTTTTGTATCAACTTTATTATTTATTTTAAACATTAAAAGAACCGCTATAAAAGATAAAACCGTAATTGGCAACATTACAGTTAAAAATTTAGCAAAATCCAGATGACCTATAGATCCCAAAACAATATTCAATGGACTACCTATTAGGGTACTCATTCCACCAATATTATCAATATATATTGTTAATAACAAAAGAGGTGCCGGATCCACTTCAAGTGTATCTGCAACCAAAAATATAATTGGAGCTATTAGCATTATTGTAATCAAATTATCTAAAAATGCCGAAAATAATGTTACTATAAGCATAAGCAAAGTTAAAACTATCCAAAATTTATAACGACTTAATTTAATAGCATTAACAGCAGTAAATGTAAAAAAACCACTTTCTTTAAGTATTTCAACAATTATCATCATCCCAAGCAAAATACCAAGTGTCTCAAAACTAACTATTCTACCAAGATTTTCAAATTCCAGACCCTCTACAGGTTTAAGAATAAAAAGCAAAATACCAAAAAAGAAAGTAATAATAGACTTTTTAATCCTTCTCGCAAAAATAATAAAATAATACGCCACTATAGCTATACCCAAAACCAATAACTCTGACATAAGACCGCCTCCAATTTAGATAGTTTTAACACACTAATTAAACTCTTTTTCTTTAAAGTTATCTTGAAAAGTATTTTAATTTTTAAAAACGTTTTTCTTTTAATTATTCTGTCCAAAAAGTTTAAAAGAAGTGAAGACTCGAAGATTGCCTTTAAAAATTATGAATGAAAGCCGTCAAAAAAACAGGATGTTTTTTTGAGTGAAGCTTTTGCATGGATGCAAAATCTGAGCGGCGGCTGGGAATGAATAATTTTTAAAGATTTGCAATCGAGCTGTCTGAATGATTTTAACTTTTTGGACAACCTATTCTTTTAATTTTAAAACTACATTCTTCATAATTTAGTGAAAATGTGTTAAAATATTGATAGGTATTCGTGGAGGTGATAATATGTTTGATAACTTTACAGATAGAGCAGCGAAAGTTTTCATCGAAGCACAAAATGAAGCACGGTTTATGGGGCATCCTTATGTGGGAACAGAACATTTATTGTTAGGCCTTTTAAAGGTAAATGGAAAATATTTATCTCAAATATTTTCATACTATAATCTAACATATGGAAAAATAAAATCTGAAATAACAAACATTGTAGGCGTTAATGCCTCACATAACATTGTTGGTTCCTCACCACAACCAACACCAAGAGCTAAAAGGATAATAGAATTAGCTTATGACGAATCTGAAATACTTGGTACTTCACAAATTGATGCTGAACATTTGCTTCTTGGAATCTGTAGAGAAGGGGAAGGAATTGCGGCTCATGTATTAAGAAGATTGGGAATAAATCTTGTTGAAATGAGAAAAAAGCTTGCAGATCTCATGTTAAATAAAAGCGAAAACATAAAAGGGGAACACTCTTCATTTGCAGAAGAGGATGAAGAAAGGATTAGACAAAGGCAAAATGCTATAAAGCAGCTTGAAGGATATGGAACGGATTTAACTGATAAAGCTGCAAAAAAAGAATTAGATCCTGTTATTGGTAGAGAAGTTGAAATCAGAAGATTAATGGAAATACTTGCCAGAAGAAAAAAGAACAACCCTGTACTTATAGGTGAGGCTGGCGTTGGAAAAAGTGCTATTGTTGAAGGTTTAGCCGAAAAAATTATCAACGGCGATGTCCCTGAAGTACTAAAAAATAAATGCATTTTTTCTCTAGATTTAACCTCATTAGTTGCCGGAACAAAATATCGTGGTGAATTTGAAAAAAGAATGAAGAAATTAATGCAAATTCTGGAAAAAAATAAGGATATTATATTATTTATTGACGAATTACATATGATAGTCGAAGCAGGTGCTGCAGAAGGTTCTTCTATGGATGCTGCAAATGTTTTAAAACCTGCATTAGCAAGTGGAAATATTACTGTAATTGGAGCAACAACCCCTTCAGAATATAGAAAGTTTATAGAAAAAGATCCTGCATTAGAAAGAAGGTTCCAGAAGATTTATGTTAATGAACCAACATATGAAGAAGCTTTGGAAATATTAAAAGGTATAAAATCAAAATATGAAGAGCATCATAAAGTTAAATATACATATTCTGCTCTGGAAGCAGCAGTCAATTTATCTTTACGATATATAACAGATAGATTTTTACCCGATAAAGCCGTTGATTTAATTGATGAAGCTGGCGCAAGAGTTCGTTTAAACGCTCTTACTCTACCAAATAATTTAAAGAAAATACTCAATAAAATAACTGAATTAGAAAATAAAAAGGATTATCTTATTCAAAACAACAAATATGAAGAAATCGATGAGATAAAATCACAAATAAGTGATTTGAAGAAAAAATATACAAAAAAATATAGCGAATGGCGAAAAAAAGCTGAAAAAGAAATTATAGAAATTACAGAAGAACATATTTCAGAAGTTGTTTCTGATTGGACAGGAGTACCATTGAAAAAATTAGAAATGTCTGAAATGGAAAGACTACTAAATCTTGAAGCCGTATTACACGAAAGAGTTATTGGACAAGATGATGCTATAAAAGCTGTATCAAGAGCAATAAGACGTGCCAGGAGTGGAATAAAAGATCCAAGAAGACCAACAGGTGTATTTTTATTCCTTGGACCTACAGGCGTTGGAAAAACAGAATTAGCTAAAACTATTGCAGAATATTTATTTGGTGACGAAAAAGCATTAGTTAGAATAGACATGTCTGAATATATGGAAAAATTTAATGTCTCAAGATTGGTTGGAGCACCTCCAGGTTATGTTGGTTATGAAGAAGGTGGCCAGTTAACTGAAGCTGTTAGAAGAAGACCATATTCTGTTATATTACTCGATGAAATAGAAAAAGCACATCCAGACGTTTATAACATATTATTACAAATTATGGACGATGGACGTCTAACCGATTCACAGGGAAGAATTGTTGACTTTAGAAATGCTATTATCATTATGACAAGTAATTTAGGTAGTGAAACTATAAATAAAACTAAACGTTCTATGGGATTTGTCGATGATGAGTCTGAAGAAAAAAAATATAAAGAAATAAAATTATCCGTTATGGAAGAAGTCAGAAAAGCTTTTAAACCTGAATTTTTAAACAGATTAGATGAAACAGTCGTATTTCATCCACTTACCAAAAATGATATGAAAGAAATCATAAAAATACAGCTAAAAGATCTTGAAAAACGGTTAAAAGAAAAAGATTTGCATTTAAAATTTAAAGAAGAAGCTATTGATTTTCTCATTGAAAAAGGATTTGATCCTATATTCGGAGCTAGACCTTTAAAAAGATCTATTCAAAGACATTTAGAAGATCCTTTATCCGAAGAAATATTAAAAGGCAGATTTAAAGAGGGAGATAAAATAATTATAGATGTTAAAAATAATAAAATACACTTTAAAAAAGGCAGAAAAGCTTCACCTAAGCAGAAGGTGTTATAATGTCTAAAAAGAAACAAAACTATTTTGTATGTTCTGAATGTGGGTATGAAAGCACCAAATGGTTTGCAAAATGCCCTTCATGTAACGAATGGAATACCGCGGTGGAATTCACCGCGGATATTTTTGATAATAAAGTAAAATCAACCCCATCAGAAATTTTGTTTTTAACCGATAATATAAAAGAACCAAAAAAGATTAACACTGGTTTCAAAGAACTTAATGAAATCTTGTATGGAGGATTTGTTGAAGGAGCTATATATTTATTAGCAGGAGAACCGGGAATCGGAAAAAGCACTTTTTTAACCCAAATATCTTCAAATGTAAGTCAAAAAAATTTCGTTATATACGTTTCTGGAGAAGAATCTGCAGAACAGGTGTTTCAGAGATTTAAAAGACTTAATGTGAAATCGGATAAAAATAAAATAGGGTTGGTTTTCGAGAATTCCTTGGAAAAAATAGTCGCTTTACTGGAAAATCTTGAAGAAAAACCAGATTTTTTAATTATTGATTCTATACAAACAATTAAATCAGATAATTTTTCTTCTTACGCTGGAAGTGTTTTACAGGTAAAAGAAGTCACAAGATATCTTTCAGAATATTGTAAAAAAAGAGGAATTACCTTAATAATAGTTGGTCATGTAACAAAAGGTGGTATTATAGCTGGACCTAAAATTTTGGAACATATGGTGGATGCTGTATTGCAATTTGAATTAGAAAAAACATCTGGATTACGTATGATGCGTATTTTAAAAAATAGATATGGGCCGACAGATGAAATTTTAATGTTTGAAATGACTCAAAAAGGACTTAAACCTATTTCTGAATATACCCATTATTTTTTAAAAGATTATAAAAATGCATCAGGAAATGTTTTAACTATAGTTAAAGAAGGAAGTAAATTAATTCCTATAGAAATACAGGCTTTAGTGAGCAAACCAGTATATGGTAACCCACGCCGGGTAACATCAGGTGCCCCACTTGATAGATTACTCATGATAATAGCTGTTTTAAGCAAAAGATTAAGATTACCTATTGAATCGAAAGATATTTTTTTAAGTACATCTGGTGGTTTTAAAATTTCTGATACTTCAAGTGATCTTGCTATTGCTTATGCATTACTTTCATCATTATTTGATATAACAACAAATGAATCTATAGTTGTTTTAGGTGAAATCGGTTTAGACGGAAATATTAGAAATATAAGAGATCTGGAAAAAAGAATTGATTTTGCTAAAAAACTAGGTGTAGAAAACATTGTTATTCCAACTTCAAAAATTGCAGCAACAAACACCTTAAAAATTAGTAACTTAAGCAGCTTAGTTAAAAAATTCTTTTCATAGAACGAGGTGATATTATGAAAGATACATTCTCAGAAATACTCAGTTCGTTGGCTCCGGGCAAAAAATTGCGAACAGGCATAGATTTAATAATTTCCGCAAACCTCGGGGCATTGATATTCTTAACCGATAATGCCGATGAACACTTAGAAAAAGGGTTAATCCAACTCGGTTTTATTATAGATACAGATTTTGAACCTGAAAGGTTATATGAATTAGCCAAAATGGACGGTGCAATTGTCTTAAACAAAGATGCTACTAAAATTTTATATGCAAACGCCCAATTAAACCCATCAAGTAACATTCCAAGTTTTCAAACAGGAATGCGTCATAGAACTGCTGAAAGAATGGCTAAACAAACTAATGAAATACTTATAGCTGTATCTAAAAGAAGAAACCAGGTTTCAATATATCAAGGAAATAATAGCAGAGTTCTATATCCAGAAATTATAATTCTACCAAGATTAAATCAGGAAATTGCTGTTGCTCAACGTTATAAACAAAGTTTTTTTGAATTATTGTCAGAAATTAATATAGCTGAAATGGAAAATAGGGTCATATTATCAAATGTAGTTGAAGCTATATCTAAAGGTTTCATGACTTTAAAAGTTGCAGAAAAAGCTGAAAAATATTTATTGGAATTAGGTGAAGCTGCAGAAAGCTCACGACTTGAAATAAATGAAATTTATAGAATTACTCCAAGATACCTTGGCGCTTTAATTATGGATTATTCAAAAAATTTATTGGATTATCAATATCCGCAAGATTCGTTAAGTTTATTCGATGGATTGAAAACAGAAGACTTTTTAAATATGAAAATAATCGCCCAAAAATTGGGTTATGAAATTGAAACGGAAAATGATTTAGAAGAATTTTTTGTTTCACCTAGAGGATTTAGATTATTGTATTCCACAAGAATACCATCAATTATCGTAAGAAATGTTGTTGAAACATTTAAAAATTTAGATACCCTAATGAAAGCAAACATGGAAGAATTAATTAATGTTCCTGGAATAGGTAAAAAACGTGCTGAAAGAATTAATAGAGCTATAAAAAGGAAGAGCGAATTTTCAGAAAAACTCTCTTCTGAAATGGAGGAATTTGAATGAAAATAATAACTAATAATAAACATGCTACATATCAATATCACATTTTAGAAAAATACGAAGCTGGAATTGAATTAAGAGGATCAGAAGTAAAATCTTTACGCGAAGGTAGAGTTAATTTAAAAGATGCATTTTGCAAAATAGAAAAAGGTGAAATATATTTATATAATGCTCATATTAGCCAATATAAAAATGCATCATTATTTAATCACGACCCAGAAAGACCTAGAAGATTGTTAATGCATAAATATGAAATTTTAAGATTAGATCAAAAAGTGAAAGAAAAAGGATTAACAATTGTTCCATTAAAAATGTATTTTAACGAAAAAGGTCTTGTTAAAGTAGAAATTGCTTTAGTTAAAGGGAAAAAACTATATGATAAAAGGGAAGACATTGCAAAACGGGATATTGAAAGAAGAATAAGAAAAAGTATTAAATATGATATGTGAGGTGCATTATGAATAAAGCTATTGAAATGAAAAATGTTACTAGAAAATTTGGTAATGTTATTGCTTTAAATAATATTGATTTTGAAATAGAGGCAAAAAAAATTGTTGGATTATTAGGACCTAATGGTGCTGGAAAGTCAACTTTAATGAAAATAATTTCTACATTGATACTACCATCTGCAGGTGAAGTAAAAGCATTTGGAATTGATGTGGTAAAAGAAAAGAGCAAGGTTAGAAATCTTATCAGTTTGGTATCAGATTATACTGTTTTAGAAGATGAATTAACACCATACGAAAATTTAATATTATTTGGAAAAATTAGTAATGTGAAAGAAGATTTAAAATCAAAAGCCCTAAGTCTTTTAGAAGATTTTGGATTATCACAATATAAACATAGATTAACTAAAAATCTTTCCTCAGGAAATAAACAAAAATTGAATATTGCACGTTCTCTTATAAAAAATCCTAAATTACTATTATTAGATGAACCAACAATTGCCATAGATGTAGAAACATCCAGATTTATACGAGAATATATATTAGATCAAAATCTAAAAAATGAAAAAACTATTCTTATTTCCTCGCATTATATGTGGGAAGTCGAACAAATCGCTTCAGAAATCGCCATATTGGTTGATGGAAAAATTATTGCTCAGGATAAAATGATAAATATTATGAAAAAATTTGAAAATGAGTTGTCTATAATAGAAGTTGAATTAGAAAGTCCTGAATATCTTTCTAATTTAGAAGCTTTAAAAGATGAAAAAATAATATCAGGACTAAAAATCATTTCTTCAACAACAGCCATAATAGAAACTCAATTAAAAATTGAACATTTTGAAGAACTTACAAAAAAATATAATATAAAATGCTCATACAGAAATATGAAAATATCTTTGGAAGATGTTTATTCCTATATAATAAAAGGAAGATTGTAATGGAGAGATTGGATAAATTTTTAGCCAATGCAAAAATAGGTTCAAGAAACGAAGTAAAAAAATTGATAAAAAACGGATTAATAAAAGTAAATGGTAATATTATAAAAAAAGTCGATTTTAAAGTTACTAAACATGACATTGTTGAATTTAAAGATAAAAAAATAGAAGGACATAAACTAATATATATTATTATTAATAAACCAGTTGGGTACCTATCTTCCACATATGATTCGAAAGATAAATATGTTTTACAACTAATAGATCATAAATATAAAGATGAATTGAGTATTGCTGGAAGATTAGATAAAGATGCTCATGGATTATTGTTTTTAACTAATGATGGAGAATTAATTCATAAAATCATTTCACCAAAGAAAAATATATATAAAACATATGAAGTTAAAGTGGATGGCAACATTACAAAAGAAAAGATTAAAAAATTAGAAATCGGTATTCAGTTAAAAGATTTTAAAACAAAACCTGCAATTGTAGAAAAAGTAAAGGGGAATATTATTGTAATAAAAATTTCGGAAGGTAAATTTCATCAAATAAAAAGAATGATGAAAGCTGTAAACCTTGAAGTTATTGATTTAAAAAGAATAGCCATAGGAAGTCTTCAACTTCCTGACAATCTAAAAGAAGGTGAATGGATTGAAATTGAAAAACCAAATCTTTTCAATAATCGTTCCCCAGAATAAATAATAGCCAAATGCAATTTTACCTTTTTTTTCAAACAGGTATGATATCAAAACAGAAAAAATAATTATAAAAAATACATTAAAACCATAATTCAATGATAATCCAAATATAAGTTTTATATCACCATAACCTAATGCATCTCTCCTGGCATAGTAAAATAAAAATGATATAAGAAATATCCCCAGAAGTATAAAATAACTATTAAATTTCATTAAACCAATCAATATAATTAAATAATTAAAAATATCTGGAATATATAACGTATTAAAATCAACAAATGCTATGCAGGCTAATAATATTATAATAATATCCACTTTACCCATAATTATAGCAAAAATAACTCCCGAAAATATCGGGAGCATAATTTTTTTATTTTTCATAAATGCTTTTCTTATTAAATCAAAATCTTCTTTAATCAATAAGTGTATCTTTTTCATCTTCATCTAATATTTCATCTAAAATATTTTTCATTCCGTAATAATACCATGGAAATTTTTCTTTAACTTCTCTAATCATTAATCTTGCCTCTTCTTTTTTGCCAGATTTCAAAAGCGGAATTGTCAATAATATCCTAAAATGTTCATACTCTTTATTTTTATCCAAAAATTTACTTATGAACTTTTCAACCTTTTCATATTTCCTATTTTGAAACATTATTTTTGCCCATATTTCAACATCACTTACATATTCAGGTTGTGAATTTGCTATCTCTTCTTTTAATTCTTCTGCTTCTAAGTTTCTATCTAATTTTTTATAAATCTCTGTTAATTCATATTTCGCTAAAATACTCTTTGGATATTTATTTAAAAACTTTTCTAGGATTCTTGCTGATTTTTCAAAGTTCTTTGATTGCCTATACGCATCGGCTATCATAAAGTATGTAACCGTATTTTCAGGCATCAGCTCAACTTCTTTTAACCAAATTTCTGCAGCTTTTTCAAACTCACCAAGATTAAAATATGTTTCACCCAATTCTGATAATGCTGCAACATTCCATGGATCTTGTTTAACAGCTAATTCTAAATACTTTTTCCCCACCTCTAAATTTCCTTCTTCCACCAACACAGAGCCAAGTATTTCATATGCTGGCGTATAATTTGGATCTATTTCTATCATAAATTTAACTATTTCTTTTAATTCATCAAAATTATGATGATCGGCATAATCCAGTATTATATCATATAATTCATTTAATGTGGCATGGTTAAAATCGGAAGGTTTTAAATCAAACTCTCTTAAGTAGGAAAGAAATTCGGAAAATATAAAAGGTTTTGTAACAAAATTAGAAGAAATTCCAGAAATATGTTCCGAAATAGTTTTTATCTTTTTTGCTTCACTTATCAGTTTTGCCTTATTTTTTAAATCTGCCATCATCAAATCAAGGTCACCTTCATACATAACATCTGATAAAATTACTGGAAAAACTGTATTTGTATTTATCTCAATCTTTTCATCCTTTAATTTTAAAATGGCCACTGTCTCCATGGGTATCTCCTCCCTATCTTTAATATGATCGTAATTTCATTTTATCATTTTTAACATAAAATAATAAATGTTATAACTTATAGTAATCTGTTATAATATGAAATAAGAATTAAATATTCATAATTATTTTAAAAAATTTAAACATCTGTTTAGAAAGGTGATTATATGAAATTTTTTACAAGAACTATATTTATAATTTTTTTAATTGCTATTTATGCTTTTTTTATCGAACCTTTTTCGATAAAAAAAAGCTATTTAAACATTAAGAAAGATATTAAAACACCAATAAAAATCATTGATATTACTGATTTACATATATATAAATATATTTTTTTTCATGAAAAAATATTAAATGAAATAAAAAAAGAAAAACCCGATTTAATCCTTTATACAGGAGATTCTATTATAAAAAATACTGATAAAAACAGTTTAAATAAGTTTTTTAAAAAATTAAGTGAAATTGCTCCAGTATACGCAGTTTATGGAAATTGGGACTATTACAATTTAAACATGGTAAATGATGTATACAATACTAACAATATACACTTAATAAACGATAATTCTATAAGTTTATATTATGGTAATTTCACATTAAAACTCATTGGATTACCAATTTATAAAAAATTATCTTATACTGATACAACAAGCGCAAGTTATACAATAGTAATGGAACATATCCCTGATACAATATTTTATAACAAAGAAGCTTTTGATCAAGCAAACCTTATTCTAGCAGGACATACTCATGGTGGTCAGGTTTATATTCCTTTTATAACCAAATTATTTTTAAAAAAATATGCATTTTATTTGCGTGGAGAAAAAAAATTTAGTAATAATAAATTGATGTATATAAACCGCGGACTCGGTGCATGGTTTAATATTCGTCTTTTTTCGTCTCCTGAAATTTTGGTTATTACCATTTCTAATAATTAAATTTTAATATAATTGTTTATTAAAATATAAATTCTTTCTTGACTAAGAAAAGAGAATATGTTATAATTTGTCAGACAAAAATATTATAATATAGAGGTGAATAACATGAAAAAAGGAATACACCCAGAAATGAAACTTATCACTGTAAAGTGCGCATGCGGTGCTGAACACCAACTTTACAGCACAGAAGACAATTTCCGTGTTGATGTTTGTTCAAAATGTCATCCATTCTATTTGGGTGAAACAAGTTCTCAAATTATCGATACAGAAGGTAGAGTTCAAAAATTCAAGAACAAATACGCAAAATTTCTCAACTCATAAGTGGGAGGATAACCTCCCATATTGTTATATATAAATTATTTTATGGAGGTAGTATTTGTGGCTAAAAGTATGGCATTTGGCGAAACTGTGAAAGTAACGGTGAAAGACATTAAAAAATTCGGAGCATTTGTTACACTAGAATCTGGTGAAGAGGGTTTTATTCACATTTCAAAGATTTCAAATGACTATGTAAAAAACATTTCTGACTTTTTAAAAGTTGGTCAAGAACTCGAAGGAAAAATCATTGGAAAAACAAAAGACGGAAAAGTAGAACTCTCCTTGAAAACTGAAGATGTCCAGGAAGAAAAAAAAGATGATGAGTTTGAAAAAAAGCTCACAAGATTCTTAAGAGACAGCGACAGAAAGCTATCCGAGTATTCAAAAAGACTCGATAAGAAAAGAGGTGGCAAGGGGAAGAGATAATATCTAATAATTTGTGGGGGATATAAGGCGGTTAAAACCGCCTTATTTTTTTTCACTTGATGATACTGTTTTACCAGAACTCTTTGAATCATTTATATAAAAGCCACTTCCTTTAAAAGAAATACCTATTCTTCCTATTCCTTTTCTTGCTGGACTTCCACATTTTTCACAAAAAACTTCAGGAGTTTCACTCATCCCATGCATTACTGTAAATTCATGTCCACATTTTTCACAAATATATCTGTATATAGGCATCAATACACCTCCCATCCATATATTTCTAATGAATTTTAACAATATTATATTTAAAATCTATTTCACATAATTTAATTTCATAAAAACAATATCATGACTTTTTCAATAAATTCATTTTTTACTTGAATTATCAAAAGTTTTAGTGTATAATATTTTTTGAGATGTATGCAGAAAAAGGGAAAAGGAGGCAGATGAAGTGTCAATTTTAACAATATTAGCCGTTATAGTTCATGTAGTGTTATCTATTGCTTTAATTTATTTTGCTTTACAAAGAATGCAAAAAAACGCAGAATTAGGTGGTGCTTTCGGTTCTGGTGCTGCACATACAATGTTTGGTAGAGAAAAAGGGTTTGATCCAGCAGCAAAAATGGCATTATGGACCGGAGTTTTATTCATGATTTCATGTTTTGTAACAGCAGCGCTCCTTGCGAGGTGATTAAATAGTGGATTTTGAAAAGCAATTTAATGTCATAAAAAGGAATACAATTGATTTAATATCAGAAGAAGATTTAAAAGAGCGTTTAAAATCCAAAAAAAGTTTAAGAGTTAAATTGGGAGTTGACCCTTCAAGACCTGATTTACATTTAGGTCATGCTGTTGTATTGAAAAAATTAAGAGAATTTCAAGATTTAGGTCACCAGGTAGTTTTAATCATTGGAGATTTTACTGCAAGAATTGGTGACCCCTCTGGTCGTTCAAAAACCAGGCCAATGCTTACAAAAGAAGAAGTTGAACAAAATGCTGAATCATATAAAAAACAGGCATTTAAAATTTTAGATCCAGAAAAAACTGAAATCCGTTTTAATAGCGAATGGTTGGATAAACTTACCTTTTATGATGTTATAAAGTTATCATCTAACTATACTGTTGCAAGAATGCTTGAAAGAGATGATTTTGCAAAACGTTTAGCAAATAATGAACCTATAAGTGTTTCTGAATTCATGTATCCTTTGGCTCAAGCTTATGATTCCGTTATGGTTGAAGCTGATATTGAAATAGGAGGAACCGATCAACTGTTCAACCTTCTTGTAGGAAGAAAAATACAAGAGGCTTATGGACAGCAACCACAGATAGTCTTAACCATGCCTATTATTGAAGGCACTGATGGACATTTGAAAATGAGTAAATCATATGATAATTATATTGCTTTTGAAGATGAACCATTTGACATGTACGGTAAGGTTATGTCTATACCTGATACACTAATAATAAAATATATGCGATTAGCTACAAATATATCAGAAGATACAATAAATGAATATGAAGAAAAAATGAAAAATAATTCCATTAATCCAAGAGATATCAAAATGATTCTTGCTCATGAAATTGTAAAATTCTTTCACGGTGAAGAAAAGGCGGAATATGCTCAAAATGAATTTATAAAAGTCTTTCAGAAAAAAAATATTCCAGATGAGATGAAAGAAATTAATGTTGAAAAAAATATTAGTGCAATCGATTTAGTTATGAAAACACAATCCGTTTCAAGTAGAAGTGAAGCAAAAAGACTTATAAATCAAGGTGCTGTAAAAATAAATGATATTAAAATCAATGATCCTTTCCAATTATTAGAAATTAAAGGCGATGAAGTCTTAAGAATTGGGAAAAGGCGATTTTTTAAACTAAATACTTATTGACAGAATTTTAGCATTTTATAGTATAATATAATTAGTGCGTTTTAATAACCAAAAATTCAAAATTTAAAAGAGGGGGTAGAGCGTATGCGTAAAACACTTTTAGTATTGGCATTAGTTCTTTTTGGAGTATTATCTTTTGCATTTAAAGATGTTCCTGAAGATCATTGGGCATATGAGTACATTATGGATTTAGCAAATAGGGGTATTCTTCCAATGGAAGATAATTTTAATCCTGACGTTGTTTTGACAAAAGCAGAAATTGCTGTATTATTATCAGACACATTAACTTATGTTGAAAATGATCCTGTATTAGCAAAAGCAGAAGATATAAAAAGAGTAGAAACAGTTATGAAAATGTTTGAACAAAAATTAGCTTCCGTAGAATCAAAAGCTATGGAAGATAATAAAGCTTTAAGTGTAAAATTGGGCGCTGTTGAATCTGCAGTAACAGCTAATCAAAATGTATTAATCAGCTTAACAAAAAAGGTTAATGCATTAGAAAATGATTTAAGCACTTTAAAAGCTAATAGCTCAAGAAATTATTTGGAACTAAAATATACTGTATTAGACTTATCTGATAAATTAAATTCATTACCAAAATTAAAAGATGATGTTTCTGTTAATATCGAAAATATTGATGGTTTGTGGGAAGAGTTAGATACAGTAAAATCTGATTTAGATTATGTTGCTGGCCAAAATGCTAAAGAACATAACGAAATAAAAGCATTAATTGCTAAGAAAGCTGATGCAGCTGCTGTTGATAATTTATCAAAAGATTTAAAAAAAGCAAATGATGAACTTGCTACTCTTAAAAAAGTTGCATATAAAGCTTATAATAATGCTGATATGGTTTCAGAAGATATGTTAGACCTTCAAGATCAGTTAGATAATTTATCTTCACAATTATCCAATGTTCCTGGCGATTTGTTAAAAGTTCAATATTTAGCTAATGACTTATCTGATAGAGTAACAAATGTTGAAGGAAAAGTTGCAGCTAATGAAGAAAAAGTAAACAAGGCTAACATGTTAGCAATTATGGGAATTGCATTAGCAGGAGTAGCAATGGTTATTCCTTTTGTAGTAAAATAATCTATCATTTGATTAATTAATTTAACGTTAAAAACTCTTGACTTTTATTTACGAATATGATAGAATAATTACAGTTTATATCAAATTAAATTATATTTAAGGAGGTTGTTTGAATGAAGAAGATTTTTGCTTTAGTCATGGCATTGGCTTTATTGGTATCTGCGTTTGCAGCTACAGAAGTGCCAGCAACATTATCAGTTACTAACCCAGTTTTTGAAGGTAGCGTTGGTTTTGAAGTAGGTTTTGATGAAAATGGTTTGGATTTAAACTTCACAAAAGATTTAGCAGTTACAACAACATTTGATTGGAAATACTCAGCTGCAGTAAATGGTAAAACAGAAGGAATGCTAACTGTTGCTTTGAGTGGAGATTTAGGAACACCTGGTGCTACCGCATTAAACATTTCTTTAGATAGCATTACATACGAAGATAGCATGATAAAAGCTTTATTTAATAACGGTGGCATGTTAGATTATTCAACATATATTTTATACAACACTTATGATTCTGACGGAAATGCACAGTTACCTGCAGTAGGTGACAGATATGCATTAGTTACTTTAAAAAATTTAGATGCAGAAGTATTATATGTTGACTTAACATCTGGCTATGATGTTAATGCTGATGCTACATCCGTAGACAACCCAACAATGTTAAATGGCGATTTATTAGCAGCTAAAAAATCATTATCTGTTTCTATGATTGACGCAAATGTTACAGCTGCATTTTGGTCAGCTGATTCAACAAGATTAGCAGTTGCTGGTCCTGCAACAAAAACAGGATTTGCAGTTTCCGCTGAAACAACAGGTAAAGATGCTATTGCTGGTTTAACAGCTGATTTATTCTTTGGTTCTTATGATGGTTCATCAGCATACTTATTATCTACAAGCTATTCAAAAGATTTCGAATCAGGTATTTTCACTGTAACACCTCATATGACATTTGATTATGCTGTATCAGCTACATTACCAGAATTTATTAAACCTGTTTCAGATGCGTCAGATGTTACATTTGGTGCTGATTTAGCATCAGATTTTGGAATAGCTGGAAGCTTAACATTAACTGATACAGTTACATTACCATTAGCTGGTGATATGACATATACATATGCAGTTGAATATTCAAATAAAATTCACGATTTATTTAATATCGAAAGTGTAAAAGTTTCTAAAGCAGATGGAAGTGAAATCGCATCTCCATTAGAATTATCAGCAAAAGTTTCAGGTTCTACAACATTGGATGCTGTTTCAGCAGGCTATGATGTTACTTTAGGCTCAGTTGCATTAGATAAAGTTTCTGATGAATATGCTGTAGATATTCACGCAAATGCTGGTTATGAAGCAGACATGGTTTCAGTATCATTTGATACATGGTATAAATTACATGCAGCTACAAAAGATGCTACAAATAATTTAGGTTATATGGCTTCAGTATCCGTTAAACCTATGGATAAAGTCGCTGTAGATCTATCATTAAAGAATTTCAGTGGTGATACTAATAGCGATGGAAACTACTTCGATGAAACATTTAATGAACCAGCTGATTTCTTATATTCAGCAGATGTAACTTACACACCAAATGATGTTATTACAGCTGGATTACACTTAAGCAATGCTACATTCGGTGGAAAAGCTTTCTATTGGAACGCATATGTAAAAGGTTCAATGAACTTCTAATAAATATTACAAATAAAAAATCCCGGCAAAAAGCCGGGGTTTTTATATTGTAGACAAAAAGCATAAAATAATCAAAATAATATTCGATCATATTATTTTTTCTTATTTTATTGCACAATCAAAACACTAATAAAAAAACTCCCGGAAAATTATCCAGGAGTTTCTTTCTGGCGGGGACGACGGGACTCGAACCCGCGGCCACCGGTGTGACAGACCGGCATGCTAACCAACTGCACCACGTCCCCAACCGACCGAATATATTGTACCAAAAGAAATATTACATTTCCAGTCCTATGTGGTTTCTAAATAGTGACGTGTTTTTTAGTATTATTTTAAAAAACAAAAGAATTGAACATGAATTAAGAATTTTTACATAGTAAAAATCTCTAAAATTTACATTACTGCTTGATTTTAAGCAAAAAATGTGGTAAAATTCCTTTGAAATGCGTTTATATCAATATATAGGGGGTGCATGTATGAACAAAAAGGAACTCGTTAGTGCATTAGCTGAAAAAGTTAATGTTACAAAAAAAGAAGCTGCTTTATTTGTTGATTCTTTTGTTGAAGTTGTTTCTGAAACTTTAGGTAAAGGCGAGAGCGTTAAAATCGTTGGTTTTGGAACATTTGAAGTTGTAGAAAGAAAACCAAGAAAAGGTGTTAACCCACAAACAAAAGAAGCTATTGAAATCCCTGGTGGAAAAGTACCTAAATTCAAAGCTGGTAAAGAATTAAAAGCCAGAGTAAAATAATTTAAACGGAGCCAAATGGCTCCGTTTAAATTTAATGGAGGTTTTGTTATGACTTTGATATATATAGGTCTTGGAGGCTTTTTAGGCGCTATTTCAAGATATTTAGTATCAAAATATATAAACTCATTTCTTTCTCTTGGTAATATGCCATATGGAACCTTATTTGTAAATATTTTAGGCGCTTTTGTTTTAAGCTTTTTAATGTCTTTAAGTATATATAAACTAGAGTTTCCAAAAAGCTTCATGTTATTTTTTGCAACTGGTTTTATTGGCTCTTTCACCACTTTTTCCACTTTTATGTATGAAACTATCGTTTTAAGTGAAGAATCTTTTACTTTATATTCTTTATTGTATTTATCATTAAGTATTATTTTAGGGCTTTTATTCGCATTTTTAGGATATTCGTTGGGGAGGATGGGATCATGAATTTTTTAAGAATTTATTTAGGTGAAAGCGATCACTGCGGGCACGAACCCGCATATAAACATATAGTAAAATTATGTTATGATCATGGGCTAAAAGGAGTTACTGTATTAAAAGGTGTTATGGGTTTTGGAGAAAAACATCATGTTCATAGAGCTGATTTTTTTACTTTAAGTGAAGATTTACCTATTATAATAGAAGTTATTGATGAAAAGGAGAAAATTAGAAAGTTAATAGAAGAAATTAAAAAATGTAATTTTGATGGTCTTGCTGTTTATTGGGATGTAAGCACTGTTAGAATAGAAAAAGAAGCCCTTTAATTTGGGCTTCTTATATTATATTATTACTCATATATATTTCTAACGCTTCTTCTTTAAAATTCTCTACTAAGTTATCAATCTCATTTTCTGAAACTTTACTTTCCATATATCCTAACTTCTTGTTTAAAAAATTTCTTATTATTTTCATTTTTCTCCCTCCCCTTATAATGATTTCATTTATATTATAACTTTTAATTTATACAATTCGGTATCCGAACTATTATGTTATTTAACATTTATTTTTTCTCTTTCATTAACTTTAATAATATCAAAGCGGGAGGGAAATGTCTTTTTAATTCTAGCTTAATATATTTCTTGGTTCTTAATTATTTTTAAAGAACTCTATACATTTATTTATTATGGCTTTTATTTCCTCCTTAGTATGTTTATAGTCTTTTTCCCCATATTCCTTTAAAACAAATAAATTAGTTAAAAGTTCAAATTCCTTTGGATAATCTATTTCTTTTAATAATTCATATGGCGTTAAATGAGAAAATATCTTGAAAAATCTTTTTCTTATATATTTATAACCTTCTTCTATTAAATATGGAATATCTTCATGTTCAAATTTCTCGATAGAAAATTTTTCTACTTCTTCTTTATCTTTCTCTTGATTAGCAAAAAACTTTCTGATGAATATTATAACAGTAACTCCAAATAAACTTGATACTATAAAAAAGATCCATTTTATTTCTTGATATAATTTAATATAAGCTGTTCTTGGTGAATTTGCTATTTCTCTAAAAGTTTCTAATATTTTATCTGAGGATAAAGCATCTATTGATTTATTTGAAATATTATCATTTATAGATATTGTACCTTTATCAACCATAGGCGGTCTTCCTCTATTCATATATGCAACACCTGTTGCCATTAACGCCCATGCAGAAAAGAAAACTACAAGTGATATTATTATTTTTTTCTTTTCTTTTTTTGTAAGTAATCTCCATGTGATTACAGCTGTAATAATACCTATTATTCCTCCTATAATAATATTTATTAAAACTATAGTATCAACAATATTGTTATTTTTTTTAATCATCTTTTTTTCTTTTACTGTAATATTTCCTATAAATTTACTTTTATTTTTTTCTATTTCTTTTGGAATTTTTTCTAACGTTTTATTTTGATTAGTTACTTTTTTGTTTTCTATCTTCTTTTCATTCAATAACTGGGTATCAGATGATAAATGAAACTCTTTAAATGGATTATAATATGTATTAAAGTTCCATACACTAAAAATTATAAATATTGAAAAAATAGTAATGATTAATTTTTTATTCTTTTGATCCTTAAATAACTCAATAAGCGAAATAATAAATGCTATAAGTGGAAATATTGGATTTATCAGACCTCTTAATAATATAATAGATATTAAAAATATAAATGTAAATTTTATTATATCTCTTGAATTAAGTGGTAAAAAATAGGACAATACCACAATAGCAATTAAATTAAAACTATAAAATAAATTTTTTGAACCTGTCGCATTTAAAAGAAAAAATACTAATGCATATATACCTATTAACGATAAAAAGGCTATATAATATGGCATTCCAAATTTTCTTATTCTTATAAACAAAAAGGAAAATAAAATCCCCAGTAAAAAAATTACTATCCCAGAATGTAAATTAAAAGGTACAAAGGTTAAAAATAACGATAATAAATATAATTCCCTTTGTTTTTTCAATGAAACCCCCTCCATTTATATTGTTTCAAATACTTCTGTCAAGGAACTATTTGGAGATACTAATCTTACTATTATATGGTTTTCTTCTAATAATATGGCTTTTTTTTCAAGATCTATTGCTTCAACTCTAAACATATCATGCTCTTTTATATCTAATTTCCCTTCAGTTTCAATTCTGAACCCATATGGCATTATTAATACTATAACCTTTGAAACTTTTGCTCTTAATCTTATTAAGTCTGGAATTATCTCATCTGTTAAATGAATAGATATTATTATAACCGTATCTTCATAAGTAAAATAAGGTATATCTTTTTTTATTATTTCATCTAATCTATACTCTGGATCATTTGTGCCTTTTGCACCAGACAACAAATCAAAATAATCAAGCCATTCTTTTGAAGAATATCTTTTTACTTCTTTTCCTATTAATACCAGATTTACATCTTCATGTTTTATTTTTTGATATCTGATAATACTTGCTGCTGCTTTTAAAGCATATTCTTCATATATTTTTCTCTCACTTTTCCAAAATAGATTATTTTTAGGGATTCCATCTGGTAAATTTAAATCTAAAAACATATATATTTTACCTGTAGATGTATGAGAATATTTTTTTACCATTAACTTATCATATTTCGCTGATATTTTCCAGTTTATTCTGTTCATAGGTTCATTATTATATTCATCAATATTTTCTACATATGTTACATCTTCTAATATCCTTATATTAGATTTTTGACCCGGTAATAATTTTTTTAAACTTTCTTTGTTAAATTCAGAATAAATAAATTCTGGCAATACTTCTATAGTTTTTTCCACCTTTTTTGTTTTCCAAAATTCAAATCCCAATGGAGTATTATAATTAACACTTATATATCCTATTTCTTTTATTCCACGAGTTCCAAAAGAGGTAATAAATACTAATTTCTTTTTTTCATTAGCCGATAATTTGATTTTTTGAAAAGGCGGTCTTAATCTGCTTAATAAATTAGATGGTGAAACTGTAATAAGAATTTCTTCATCTGATTTGTTTTCTATATATAATCTATATTCCACCTCTTCTTCAATAAAACATTTTTCATATTCTAAATCATAATTTATTTCTAAATTTTCAAATATTTTTTTCTTTTGAAAAAATTCAAACCACCCAAAACCAACAAGAGCTAATAACAATATTGTATAATTGCTAAAATAAAATATATTAAATAATATTGATATTATTGTCATTAATACCAGATTCTTAATTTTGTATTTCATACTATCATCTACTTTATTACTTTAACTTCATCAAGAATCTCATCTATTAATTTATATGTAGACACTTTTTTTATTTTCGCTTCTGCTTTCAAAATTATTCTATGCGCTAAAACATATGGCGCTATTTTTTTTACATCATCTGGAATAACAAAATCTCGTCCTTCAATAGCAGCAATACTTCTTGATAGTTGCATTAATGCAATTGAACCCCTTGGACTGGCTCCTACTTTTATATCTTTGTGGTTTCTTGTTCGATTTATTATATCTACTATATATTTTTTTATTTCTTCAGAAACATGTACATTTTTTATTTCAGTTTTTATTTTTCTTATTTCTTCATTATTAGAAACACTTTTTATTTTATCTATTGGATGTTCTTTTTCCTGTGATATTAACATATTGATCTCATTTTCAAGATCCGGATATCCAAGGCTAAGTCTTATCATAAATCTATCCAATTGTGCTTCTGGTAGCGGAAATGTTCCTTCGTATTCTATAGGATTCTGCGTTGCAATAACAAAAAAATTATTCTCTAATTTATGTGTTATTCCATCAATAGATACCTGGTTTTCAGCTAATGATTCCAATAATGCAGATTGTGTTCTTGGAGTAGCTCTATTTATTTCATCTCCCAATAATATATTGGTGAATATTGGACCTTTTTTCAATATAAATTCATTTTTATTTTTATCGAATATATATAACCCTATTAAGTCATTTGGTAATAAATCTGGGGTAAATTGAACCCTTTTAAAGCTTAAATCAAATGATTTTGCTAAAGCACGTGCTAGCATTGTTTTACCAGTTCCTGGAACATCTTCAAGTAAAACATGTCCATTGGAATAAAAAACTGCTAAAACCATTTTTATTTGTTCTTCTTTCCCCTTAATAACCATCCCCACATTATCTACAATCTTCTTAGACAATTCCGCTGTAACCATAATACACCCCTTCCTATTATTGTAATTTATTTTATTAAATTATAGATTTTATAAATTAACTCCAAATGCATACCATAATGCCGCACTAATTTTATATTTACAATTATCAAACATATTAATTATTTCTTCTTTTGTTTTT